>JAZSAW010000025.1:0-11030 GCA_045602105.1 Candidatus Avilachnospira sp. | reverse complement strand
CTGGCCTCCTGCAGATAGTACAGCCCCGCCTCATGGTAGGGGGATAGCCCCGGACGGGTGGCAGGGTCATAATAATAGCCGTACTTTGCCCAGGGCACAGGGGTCAGCCCAAACTGGGGCAGAGACGGAAAATCTTCGGTTTTCAGGGGATTGAGGCGCAGACCTACTGCCCGGGGTCGGTCATAGGATGCCAGAAATTCGGCATACTCCGTGCCCAGAAGCGCTTTCATTCTGCTTTCAAACAACGCAGGAATCATGGTCAGTCCCCCTTTCCAATGGTAAAATTAAGTATACCATATTTTTTCCCCAAAGGCGAGAGAAAGTACAGGCAAAGCCCAAGGCAGATTTTTCTCCATGGACAAGGGGCGTGAAATTTGGTATCATAAACATAAGAAACAGGAAGGGGCATGGATCATGGACATCAATCGCACTTTGGTATTTCGGGGACTGGCTGTCGGCATCGTGCTGTACTGGCTGGGGGATATTGTTTTGGGCTTCTTCCGGGGAGGACCGGAAGCGCCGTCTTTGCTCCTGCTGATTTTGTCCATAGCGGTGCTGGGCGGCGGCGCGGTATTTATCGCCCTGGATGCATGGAAGCTGTGGAAAAAGTCCAAAAAAGATCAGGAATAAACAAAAAATGCTCCCTCTGGTGAGGGAGCATTTTTTCTTATACCGGGGCTTCTGCCGAGAGATACCGGTCGGCAAAATACTGCATGATGGCTTTTCTGGTGATGATTCCGATAAAGGTATTTCGGTCATCCACTACCGGGACAAAGTTCTGCTCCACGGCCTTGGTCATCAGATCCTCCACCCGGTTGCTGACAAACACCGGCTGATTGTCCTTGCGGTGGGAGATCTCCATGATTCGGTGGTTTTCTAGATCGAACAGGTTGGCCGTCTGCAATTTTTTGATTGCCCAGAGCAGGTCACCCTCCGTGAGTGTGCCCACATATCTGCCGTCCTTTGCCAGAATGGGCAAAGCGGCATAGCCACAGCTCTCCATTTTTTCAATGGCCTGACGGACTGTATCCTCTTCCCGCAGGTGAGCGCATTTGGCTTTGGGAGTCAGTAAGAATAAGATATTCATCGCGCAGGTATCCTTCCCTTATGTTCTGTCGCTATTATACCATAACTGCCGGGGAAAATCACCACGGATTTTGTGAATATTTCATAAATCTTTTATAAACGCTCCAGACATTCCAGCAGTCCGGTTTTCAGCGCATCTATGTCCTCCAGGGTATTCTCCCGCCCGAAAGAGATACGCACCGCGCCGTCAATGACCTTGGGCGAGACACCCATGGCCTCCAGCACATGACTGCGGTGACCCCGGGAGCAGGCAGAGCCGGCGGACACATAAATTTCCCGCTCCTGCAGGATATTGATGATGCCCTGACTCCGCAGTCCCGGCAGGGACACGGTGACCACATGGGGGGCATCTCCCGCGCCGATCAGCACCAATCCCGGCACATCTGCCAGACTCTTTCGGCACAGATCCCGCAGTTTGGACAGGTGCTCTGCCTCTTTTTGCACATCCAGTGCCCCGCAGGCTGCTCCAAAGGCCACGATGGCAGGCAGTGCCTCTGTGCCGGAGCGGTAACCGCCCTCCTGTCCGCCTCCCCGAAGCAGGGCAGGCAGAGTCAGTCCGGGCTTCACATACAGCGCGCCCGCGCCCTTGACACCGTGTATCTTATGAGCAGACACGGAGATCAGGTCAGCCCCCAAAGTCTTTGCCCGAATGGGCAGTTTGCCAAAGGCCTGCACCGCGTCCGTGTGAAACAGCGCCAGAGGGCTTTTCCGGCGGACAGCCTTGACCATTTTCTCAATAGGCATGACCGCGCCGGTCTCGTTATTGACCATCATGATGCTGACCAGAACGGTGTCCGGACGGAGGGCTTCCGTCAGGGCTTCTACGGAGATATTGCCTTGCTCATCAGGCTTGAGATAGGTCACCTCGAAGCCCTGCGCCTCCAGCTTTTCCATGGGATGCAAAACCGCATGGTGCTCCACGGCGGTGGTCACCATATGCTTTCCCCGCTTGCCCAACCGCTCGGCAGTAGAAAAAATCGCCCAGTTATCCGCTTCCGTACCGCCGGAAGTGAAAAACACCCGCTCCGGCTCTGCCCCCAGAAGCCCAGCCACCTGTAAACGTGCCCTGCGCATGGCGTTTTCCGCCTCTACGCCCAGATGGTGGACAGAGGAGGGGTTTCCCCAGCAGTGGGTAAGCATATTGGTCATGGCCTCCACCGCCTCAGGGCAGGGCTTGGTGGTGGCGGAATTATCCAGATAAATCATGTGTGCCTCCGTCATGAACTTCCTTTTTCTTATCTTACCATACCCGAGGCGGGAAGTAAATGCTTCCCACCGGGAAGAAATTATGGTATCCTATACCAAAGAGGTGACGCCCTATGGATAAAAAGGCTCTGCGACGGGAGATAAGCGAAAAAAAGCGTGCCATGACCCCCCAGCAGATCGAACAGACCAGTCTTGCTTTGGCAGAGAAATTCTTTGCCCATCCCGCCTACAAAGAGGCAAAAACCATCTTCGGCTACCTGTCCTACAATCAGGAGGTACGCACCCTGCCTATTCTGGAAAGAGCTCTGAAAGACGGTAAACAGGTGGCTGTGCCCAAAATCATCGGCGACGCTATGGTCTTTATCCGGCTGGATGACCTGAGCCGTGTAGAGCTGGGCTACTGCAACATCCCCGAGCCCATTGACAACGGCCCGGTGGTGGAGGATACCCGGGCTTTGATGCTCATGCCCGGTCTGGCCTTTGACCCGGAGGGCAGGCGGTGCGGATACGGCGGAGGCTTCTATGACCGCTATTTGCAGGAGCATCCCGGACATCCCACAGTGGCACTTTGCTACGGCTTTCAGATGTTTGACCGTCTGGATACCGACGAACACGACATCCCGGTGGATGCTGTCCTCTGGCAGGAGGTGCTGGGATGAAGCTTCTGCCCTATATTCTCTACGCCCTGCTCATCGCCCTGATGTTCGGTCTGGTTGCTCTGGTGGACTGGCTGTTTCACAAGCTGTTTCCCAAGCCTGATACCCAGAAGTACGGCGAAGCGGTCCGGATGCCCCGCTTCAGCTCCATTCTGGGGGTACTGCTGACCTTGGCAGGTGTGATGGCTGTGCTGTTCGTCCCTCTGGCGGGAGACTGGGTCATGATCACCGGCTGTATTCTGGCTCTGGGTCTGGGGCTTTATCTGCTGATCAATTTCTTCCGCTTCGGCATTTTCTATGACGATGCAGGATTTATCTACCGCACTCTGACCAAGACCCGGCATTACACCTACGACCAGATCAAGGGTCAGCGTTCCTTTATGGCAAAAAGCGGTGTCAATACCACCTTGTATGTGGCAGAGGACGAAATTTCTCTTTATTCCGCCATGCAGGGGCTCAGCGGATTTCTCAGCAAAGCCTTTTACCGTTGGTGCGCTGAGACCGGCACTGATCCGGAAACCGTGGAAAATAACCCCGCCATGCTGGTCTATTTCCCTGAGCCCAAGGAATAAACAGAAAAACACCCATTGGTTGACCGGACCAACGGGTGTTTTTCTAATAAAAGAGAGGAGAAAATGAAAAAACCAACTTTATGGTTTTATCTTATCAGGCAATTGTGAAATTTCTTAGTGGGAGAATGTAAAATAAATGTTAAATCTTTTTTATTTTTCCGTACCCCCGGCGGGCGACCAATGGTCGCCCGTTTCTTTATTCGCCTTAAGCGTAGACTTCCGGTTTCAGGACGCCCACAAAGGGCAGATTGCGGTAGTAATTGTTATAGTCCAGACCCATGCCCACCACGAACTCATTGGGCACGCGGAAGCACACATAATCCGCCTCCAGAGGCACAGTGCGACCCTCGGGCTTGTCCAGCATGGTGCAGATCTTCAGGGAACGGGGGTTGCGCTGACGGAAAATTTCCATAATACAGCTCAGGGTATGACCGGTATCCAGAATGTCCTCCAGAATGATCACATCCCGACCGGCAATGTCGCAGTCCAGATCCTTGCGTATGTTCAGCACGCCGGTGGAGGATGTACCCTCGTAGGAGGAAACACTCATAAAGTCTTCCTCCAGAGGAATGGTGATAGCCTGAGTCATGGCGGCGTAGAAGGGCACGACGCCCCGGAGCACACCCACCAGAACAGGGCATTTTCCCGCATAATCCCGGCTGATCTGCGCACCGACCTCCCGGATGCGGGCCTGCAGGTCCTCCTCACTGACCAAAATATGGTCAATGTCCTGCATCATGTCAAATTTATTCATCTTCATGGCGGAAACTTCCTTTCTTCCAAAACAGTAAACGCCACGCCGGCTCTCCCGGCGGGACTGCCCGGGTCACATCGATTCCCAGACCGTAGACCCCGATAATTCCCCGGCTGTCCGCCACCACAGGCAGGCAGTCCCGCTGAGAAACCGGAATCTTGCGGTCGATCATCCATTTTTTCAGGGTTTTTGTTCCGCCGGACAGGCGCAGGCTGTCGCCAATTTGCCGGGGGCGGATAAGCAAAGCGTTTTCTTCTGTGGAAAAGGCAAAATCATCGGGGCTTGCCACAGCCTTTTCCAGTCTGCACCACAGTTTCAGCTCCGGCAGATACACCGATTTTCCCTCGGTCACCTGTACCGGGGCAAAGGTCAGAGATTTTTCTTTGGTACAAAACCGCAACAGGTCATATTCCCGCAGAGCCACAACGCCACCGGGCAGGCTGACTGTCGCCGAGCCGTCTCCTGCAAGCAGAGCCTCTACGGCATCTACATGGGTCATGGCGGGCTTGGGGCAGGGAAGCAGAGCCCGAATCCCTCGACGGCGCAGGACTTTTGGGGCGTTTAAGAGGGTGGGGCAGTCATAGCCGTCCTCCCGCCGGGCCTCCTCGAGAAGTTTTTTGGTCTGCTCCGTCAAAAAATCTTCGTCCTGCTGTAACAGCTCAGTCATGCGGGTGACGGCTTCCGCCAGTCCGGGATTTTCCCGGTATAACAAAGGGGTCACTTCGTGGCGCAGGCGGTTACGCAAGGCGTCATTTTTGTCGTTGGTGCTGTCCTGTCTCCAGTCCAGCTTGTTTGCGGTCAGGTAGGTCTGCACTTCCTGCCGGGACACCGTAAGCATGGGGCGGATGATCTGCCCCTGCATGGGGCGCATGCCCCCCAGTCCCCGCAGACCTGTTCCCCGGAGGATGTTCAGCAGCACAGTCTCCAGCTGGTCGTCTGCGTGGTGCGCCGTGGCGATGCATCCCGGCTGGGACAGCAGAAATTCATAGCGCAGATTGCGGGCGGCCTCCTCCGGGCTTTGTCCGGTGAGGGTACGGGGATCGCCACGACCTACAGTCAGGGGAATATCCCACGCCTGACACAGGTTTCGGACAAAGGCTTCGTCCCCATCGGATTCCGCACCTCGCAGGCAGTGGTTAAAATGGGTGGCGGACACAGTGATGCCCAGCTCCTCTTGCAGGGATCTCAGGCAGTGGAGCAAAGCCACGGAATCTCCCCCGCCGGACAGGGCGCAGACCACCCGGTCACCGGGTTTTGTCAGCGTCCGGCAGGCAGAGAGGACCTTAGTTCTCACGGTGCCTCCACTCCCGGTCGGCAAAGGTGGTGAACTGAGGCAGCCACTGGACCTTTACAGTGCCGGTCTCGCCATGACGGTTTTTGGCAATGATGATCTCCGCCACATTCTTTTCTTCGGAGTTGGGATTATAATAATCATCCCGGTAGATGAACATGACTTCATCGGCGTCCTGCTCGATAGCACCGGATTCGCGCAGATCCGACAGCATGGGACGCTTGTCCTGCCGGCTCTCGTTGGCACGGGAGAGCTGGCTCAGGCAGATGACCGGCACATTCAGCTCCTTGGCCATGATCTTCAGGGCACGGGAGATGTCGCTGACCACCTGCACACGGTTGGCGTTGTTGGAGCTCTGTCCCTGACCGGCAGAGGTCATCAGCTGTAAGTAGTCGATGACCACCAGTCCCAGATTGTCCAGACGGCGACACTTGGCGTTCATTTCCGCCACGGAGATGGCCGGGTTGTCGTCCACCCGGATGTCCGTCTGGCTCAGGGCAGAGGAGGCTACGCCGATCTTGCCCCACTCCTCCTCGGTGAGCTTGCCGGTGACCAGCTTCTGGTTGTCCACAAAGCTCTCATTGGAAAGCAGGCGCATGGCAAGCTGTTCCCGGGACATTTCCAGAGAGAAAAAGGCCACGGTCTTGTCAGTCTTTTTGGCAACAGCAAGGGCGATGTTCAGAGCGATGGAGGTCTTACCCATACCGGGACGGGCGGCGATGAGCAACAGGTCAGACTTGTTCAGACCGTTGATCTTGGTATCCAGATCCCGCAGACCTGTGGACAGACCGGGGAAAGCGTTGTCCGACTGGGACAGCTCGTCCAGCCGGTCAAAGACATTCACCAGCACCATGCCGATATGCTGGAGGCTGTCACCGGAATTGCCCCGGCGCAGGGAGAAGATCTTCTTCTCCGCGCTTTCCAAAATCTCACCGGCTGTGCCGACGCCCTCAAAGACCGATTCCCGAATGTCCCCCGCTGCCACTGCCAGTCCCCGCATCAGGGACTTATCCTTGACGATGGCGGCATACTGCCCCACATTGGCGGCAGTGGGGGTGATCTCCATGAGCTGCATCAGGTAGGCGGAGGTCTTGTCCCCTGCCTGTCCCCGCTCTTTCAGCTTCTCCAGAACCGTCACCGGGTCGATGGTCTCGGAGTAGTTGAACATGGTATAGAAGGTTTCGTAAATATCTTTGTTCTGGCCGAGGAAAAAGTCCTCAGGGCGCAGGATACCGATGACCTCCGCGACACAACGGCTGTCAATGAGCATAGAGCCCAGAACAGCCTGCTCTGCCTCCAGAGAATGGGGAAGTTGCCGGGAAAGCAGTTCTTCTTCCATAGAAAATCACCTCAATGGTCGTACTCTTACAGTTCTTTGATCTCCACTTTCAGGTCGGCGGTGATCTCATAGCCCAGTTTGCAGGCGGCGGTAAAAACGCCGACGGTCTTGATGGGCTCTTTCAGGACGATCTTGCGCTTGTCCAATTGGATGTTGTGCGCTTTAGCCAGAGCATCGGAAATTTCCGCGTTGGTCACAGAGCCGAACAGACGGCCCGCTCCGCCACCCTTGGCCATCACAGTCAGGGTCATTTCTTTCAGGACCTTGGACAGAGCCAGCGCTTCCTCCCGCTCCTTCTGCCGTTTTTCCTGCAGAGCCTTGTCATTCATTTTCATGGTATTGATATTGTCAGCGGTGGCTTCCTGCGCCAGCTTTTTGGGCAGGAGGAAGTTCCGGGCGTAGCCGTCGGACACGTCCACCAGCTGACCCTTTTTACCCTGACCTTTTACATCTGCGAGCAAAATTACTTTCATTGTCGGTACTCCTTATCTTCACTTAGGTTTCATAAAACCGGTCAATACTGGCCACCAGCTCGCCCAGCACGTCCCGGACAGTCCGTCCGGCGATCTGGGCGCCGGCAGTAGCGGCGTTTCCGCCACCGCCAAGAGCCTCCAAAATCACCTGCACATTGGCATCGCCGATGGAGCGGGCGGATATGATGACCTGCTCCTTATCGGGGAACAGGACGAAGGAGGTGTTGATGCCCCGGATATTCAGCAGTTCATCGGCTGCCTGTGCCGCAAGGGTGCGCCCGGCAGGATAGTCCAGGGCGGCAATGGCGATCTCGTTGCGATACAGCCGGGCGGCCTGCACGATCTGGTATCGGGCGACTGTGGCATCCAGATCGTTCTGGAACAGAGTCTTGACGTCCACCGTGTCCGCGCCGGAACGGCGCAGGAAGGCGGCGGCCTCAAAGGTACGAGCGCCGGTACGGACAGAGAAATTCTTGGTGTCCAGCACGATACCGGCCAGCAGAGCCTGGGCTTCCAGAGGACGGATGTCCTTGGCCTCCACGGCATACTGGAGAATCTCCGCCACCAGCTCCGAAGCGGAGGAGGCGAAGGGCTCGTGGAGGTTTAATACCACTTTTTCAATATAATCCGCAGCCCGGCGGTGGTGATCGATGACCGCCACTCGGGAGATGCTCTCCAACAACGCCTTACTCTCTACCTGATCCGGGCGGTTGGTGTCCACCACGATCAGCAGGCTTTTGCTGTCAGCCCGGAGGAGCGCGTCCTCGGGGGAGATAAACAGACCGCTATACTCCCCGGACAAGCGTTCCATAAGAGAGCCGGCGTTGTGCTCCTGACCCAGAACGATATGCACAGGGGTATCCAGCTTCCGGCATACACAGAGTAGACCCACAGCCGCACCCAGAGCGTCCAGATCCGCCATGCGGTGTCCCATGATGAACACCTGACCGGACTGGCGAATCAGGGCAGTCAGAGAGCCGGCGATGACTCTCGCCTTGACATTGGTACGGCGTTCGGTCTCCTTGGTGCGGCCGCCGAAGAAATTGAAGTTATAACGGTCCTTGATGACCACCTGATCGCCGCCACGGGACAGCGCCATCTCAATGGACAGGGAGGCAAAGCTGAAGTTTTCATAGAAGCTCTCGCCGTCCTTACCGATGCCCACAGACAGGGTGGCCGCTACGCCGGAGGGGTTGGTGATGGCACGAATCTCATCGAGAATGGAGAATTTCGCTTCCTGCAGGCGGGGAAGGTCCTTGGCCTCAAACACCAGCAGATAGCGATTGCGCTCATATTTACGCAAAATGCCGTTTAGTTCCTTGCACCAGTCGCTGATTCGGTCATTGATTCTGGCGTCCAGAGCGGAAATAGCGCTGTCCGGCAGGTTGTTGGTCAGCTCATCGTAGTTGTCCACCAGAATGGAGGCTACAATGGGACGGGTGCGGACAAATTCGTCCCGCACATGGAACAGCTCCGTCATATCCACCAGATAGACGGTGGCCAGCAGAAGGCTGGCGTGATTATCGTCGGAGCGGAT
Source organism: Candidatus Avilachnospira sp. (assembly GCA_045602105.1). GTDB lineage: Bacteria > Bacillota > Clostridia > Oscillospirales > Oscillospiraceae > Avoscillospira. The sequence goes on along the minus strand of JAZSAW010000025.1, from coordinate 2,116 downwards.
CAGATTGCCGTAGACCCGATACCGGCGACCGCCGATCTCCGCGTCCTGAGGACATTCCGTGCGCCCCTCCGAGAGCCAGCGGGTGGAAAACCGGTCAATGGCGTCATCCAGCTTCTGGTGAAGCAGGGAATCCCGCAGACCGGATGCCTCATAAAAGGCGGGGTTTGCCCAGACGATCTCGGAATCGCTCATCTTGATGACCGCCATGGGAAAGGGAGAGCCTGTGCGGAAGGCTGTGCCAAGGGTATCGGAGGTGCTTTGGATATAGTTCATCAGCGACTTTTTCCGCCGCGAACTGGCCAGACGGTTGTGGATAAAGAGCAAAACCGTCACCAAAAGCTCTGCGGCGGCGACATAATACAGCTTCAGGCTGATGGAGATTCCCGCGAAAACCAACAGGGCAAGAAAATATAAACTCATGCCCGGTTCCAGCAATCGAGATACCTTTTTGTTCAAGATTCACCCTCCTATGGGCTTATTCAGAATCATTATAGCAAAATTCCCCGGGGGATACAAGATTCAGGTAATATTTTTTAGCTATGAAAAAACACCATTGCGCTCTGCCCGGAGATTGGGGCGCAATGGTGTTTTGCTTTTCATACAGGTAAGGAGATCACTGCTCGTCGGGGAAGGTGTATCGGGCTCTGTACTTATCGAAACGCTCGGCAAAGGCCACGCTCTCATGGAGTTCTCCGGCTTTCAGGGCGTTGAGATATTCGTGTGCCTCCAGCTTGCCTTCAAAGACCTGAAGCATTTCCACAGCCATATTGGAGCAATGGTCGGCAGTACGTTCGCAGGCAGTCAGCAGATCCTCCAGAACGAAGCCGTACTCCACCTTACAAAGACCGTCTCTCAGCCGACGGACATGGCGGGACTTGACCTCTCTGACCAGCGCGTCTACGACCTGCTCCTGAGGCTCGATCTTAATGGCCTGCTCCAGATCGAAGGTGGCGTAAGCGGATACCGTGCGTTCCACAACATCCAGTACCGCCTGCTCCAGCACTGCCAGCTCCGCCTTTGCCTGCGCAGAAAAGTCGATCTGCTTTTCCTTGATCTCCAAGGCGGCTTTTGCTACAGCGGTGGCGTGGTCGCCAATGCGCTCAACATCGGAAATGGTATACAGCAGGGTGTTCAGGGTGCGGTTGTCCCTGACAGACAGATTTTTGCCGGACAGCTTCACCAGATAAGTGCCCAGAGCGTCCTCGTAGCGGTCGGTGCGGTCCTCAAGCGCTATGACCTGCTCCATAACAGAGGCATCGTAAGAACTGATCAGCCCCATGGCCAGACGCATGGCATCCCCCGCATCCTGTGCCATCTGGCCGGCGATCTCATGAGCCCGCTGTATGGCAACAGCAGGGGTAGCCAGCAGACGTTGATCCAGAAGCTCGGTCTTTTCTGGCTCTTTGATGTCGGGGACGATCAAACAGGCCAGCTTGCCCAGCAATCCGTTCAGGGGAAGCAGAACGGCAGTGGCTACAAGATTGAAGCCTGTATGGATCACGGAGATATTCCATGCATCCAGAGGGTCATTCAGGAATTTCCAGTTGATAAACAGCCCCAGTCCGTAGAAAATGACCATAAACAGGATCACACCGATGATATTGAACAGCAAGTGGACCATGGCGGTACGGCGGGCATTGCGGTTTGCGCCGATGGCGCCCATCATGGCTGTGACACAGGTGCCGATATTCTGACCCAGAATAATGGGGATGGCAGAGCCGTAAGTCACCGCGCCGGTGACACAAAGACCCTGCAGGATACCCACAGAGGCAGAGGAGGACTGGATCACGGCAGTCAGCACCGCGCCGAACAAAATGCCCAGAATGGGGTTGGTAAAGGAGATCATCAGATCCGCAAACCATGCTTCGGTTTTGAGGAAAGCCATGGAACTGCTCATGAGATCCATGCCGGTCATCAAAGCCATAAAGCCCAGCATAATGGTGCCGATGACCCGCCGTTTCTCGGATTTGCCCATATACAGGACAATGCCGAAAATGGCCACCAGAGGCGCAAGGGTGGAAGGCTTGAACAGCCGGATCAGGAAGCTGTCGCCTTCCAGTCCGGACAGGGACAGAATCCATGCGGTAATGGTCGTGCCCACATTGGAGCCCATAAT
>JAZSAW010000024.1:0-4993 GCA_045602105.1 Candidatus Avilachnospira sp. | reverse complement strand
AACAGAGCATATAATCACACTCGTCACAACAGCACTCCACCAGTCCTCCGTTTGCATCGTAATGTTCCCATCCCCCGGACAGTTTTCGCCTCTATTACCGGGCATCAGCGTTACCCCTGTGACATCAACAATCATACAACCGCTCCATGATATGGGGATTATATCCCCTTAATAAGAAAGATTATAACCCCCATAATAAAAGAAGTCAATAAGGAGGTATCCTATGATTTCTTTTGATAAATTATGGCTGACTATGGAGAAAAAAGGGGTTTCCACCTATATGCTCCGGGAAAAATGCGGTATTGACAGCAAGACCATTCGCCGTCTGCGCGCCAATGAAAACATGGAAACCAAGACACTGAACAAATTATGCGCTGTTCTGAACTGCTCCCTGCAGGATATTGCAGAGTACACGCCCGATGACGAAACATAAGGACTGCCTCGGAGTAATATCTCATGATTAGATTACGCGTTTTGGAGCTATTGGAACAACAGGGTAAAACCAAATATTGGCTCTACAAGCAATTGGGCATGAGCTACCAGAATTTCAGCAAAATGGTCAACAATCAGACCAAATCCATTCGTTATGAAAACATTGAGACTCTCTGCCATATCTTTGCCTGCACACCCAACGACCTTTTTGAACTGACCGATGACTAAAAGGACCTGCCATTTTCATGGCAGGTCCTTTTGATTTTGTTTATTGTATCTACAGCCATACCCGCAATGCCCAAAGGATGAGCTGGTGGACAGGGTAGAACAGATAAAAGCCATACTGCACCAGTTTGGGGTGCTTGCCAGAGCTTCCCTTTTGGCCGTTATAGCTAAAAATCACAAAGGCAGACAGCAGTCCCCAGAGCTGCATAAGCGTCCAATGATCGACTGTTGGCCAGCTCCAGCCACTGCCGAGAATCCCCTTGAGGAGATTCACACCCAGGCCGGTAAAATAGCTGTAATAGGTCGCCAGGAACATTCCAAAGACCGTGAGCACTTTTCCTCGCAGAGTCGTGCGTTCCACAAAATAGAACACCAGAATGAGCAGTATCCCTCTTGCGGAGTAGTCCGAGGATACCCAACCGAAAAAGTAGCAGACAAACAACACTGCCGGCGGAAGCCAGCACAGCGCCCGTAAGACCTTTCTCTGCCTCATGGCATCCACTGCCCACAGGCACAGCAGTGCCAGCAAAAGCGTCACAAAGACATTGCCTTTATACCAGTAGCTTTCATAGCCAAGGAACAGGCAGAAGGGAATCTGTGACAGCAGAGCAAACAGCCCCAGTCGCAGGGCGTAACGGCTTCGGCTGGAGGTATGGGTATAGCCGTTATAAATCAGAAACACAAACAAAGGAAATGCCAGCCGTCCGACGGCGCGCAAAGCGCCGATCCCCCAGGTATAACCGATGTGATCCAAGAGCATACAAAGGCACGCCAGAATACGCAGGTGCAACGCGTTCATCCTATCCCTCCAACATGATTTTCTTCATTATAGGTCTTTTTTCTACATGGGTCAAGGACAGAGGGCAGTCTTGCAAAAACAGACGGCTAATGTTATAATACTATATTGAAAAATTATCCCAAATCGGAGGAACGAGCCTTGGAGCGCACCACCACTGTCATCGCCCCGGAAGCCCTGCGGGCACAGCAGGAGATCTGCCGGAAAATTCGTGAATATTGGCAAGACCGGGGCATTACACCGGTGGCTTTTGTGGACACCTATGGCTGTCAGCAAAACGAAGCCGACAGCGAGCGTATCCGTGGGATGCTCTCCGACTGTGGCTACGGCATGACCGACACGGAGGAAGGGGCGGACTGCATCGTTCTGAACACCTGCGCCATCCGGGAACACGCGGAACAACGGGTGTTCGGCAATGTTGGCGCACTGGTCCACACCAAGAAACGCCATCCGGGACAAAAAATCTTTCTCTGTGGCTGTATGATGGGACAGGATCACGTTTTTCAAAAAATCAAGAACAGCTACCTCCATGTGGACGGCGTATTCAACCCCCATCATCTGTGGCGTTTCCCGGAACTGCTGTGGAGCGTACTGACCACAGGCAAGCGGGTCTTTGCCACAGAAAACTCCGACGGCAACATTGCCGAAGGCATCCCGGTCGTCCGGGGCAACGGTCTGAAAGCATGGGTATCCGTCATGTACGGATGCAACAATTTCTGCTCCTACTGTATCGTCCCCTATGTCCGGGGTCGGGAGCGCAGCCGTCAGCCGGAGGATATTCTGGCTGAGATCAAAGAGCTTCTGGCGCAGGGCTACAAGGACATCACCCTTTTGGGGCAGAACGTCAACTCCTACGGCAAGGATCTGGGACTTGGCATGGATTTCGCCGACCTGATGGACCAGATCGCCAGCCTGCCCGGGGATTTCTGGCTTCGGTTTATGACCAGCCATCCCAAGGACGCCACCAAAAAGCTCTTTGACGTCATGGCCAAGCACCCCAAGATCGCAAAGCATTTCCATCTGCCCTTCCAGTCCGGCAACGACCGGGTACTGAAAGAAATGAACCGCCGGTACACCTCCGGTCAATATCTGGAGCTGGTGGACTACGGACGAAAGGTCATGCCGGAGCTGGTGCAGACCAGCGATGTCATCGTGGGCTTTCCCGGCGAGACCGAGGACGAATTTGAGGACACGTTGAAGCTCATTCAGCGGGTGCTCTATGACGCCCTGTTTACCTTTATCTATTCTCCCCGGCAGGGCACGCCGGCGGCAACCATGCCCGACCCTGCCACCAAAGCCGACAAAAATCGCCGGTTTGACCGGCTGGTGGATACCCAAAATCAAATCTCCGCCGAGATTCATCAGGCCTATGTGGGCAAGACCCTGCGGGTACTGGTGGACGGCCGGGAGGACGACCGGCTCACTGCCCGCACAGAGGGCGGACGGCTGGTGCGCTTTGCCGGGTCAGATGACCTCATCGGCAGGTTCTGCTATGTGGAGATCACCGGGCACACCACATGGAGTCTGGTGGGACAGCTCCCCCGGAACTGCGACTGCCACGGCAACCCCGTATGACCCAAAGATAAGACCATCCGAAAGGAGTTTCCCATGGCTGAACTGACCCCCATGATGAAGCAATATCTGGAAATGAAAGAGCGCAATCCCGGCTGTCTTTTGTTCTTCCGCCTGGGCGATTTCTACGAGATGTTTGCCGAGGACGCCAAGCTGGCCTCCCGGGAGCTTGACCTGACCCTGACCACAAGGGACAGAGGCAAGGAGAAAGAGGAGCAGACCCCCATGTGCGGTGTGCCCTATCACTCCTCCGAGGCTTATATTGCCCGACTGGTGGCCAAGGGCTACAAGGTGGCCATCTGCGAACAGATGGAAGATCCCGCCACCGCCAAGGGGCTGGTGAAGCGGGATGTGGTGCGGGTGGTGACCCCCGGCACGGTGACGGAAAGCTCCATGCTGGACGAAAGCCGAAACAACTATTTTGGCTGTATTTACGGAAGTGGCGGGCAGTTTGGCCTGTGCTTCTGCGATATTTCCACCGGGCTTTGCTCCGCCACTTTGGCAGAAAATGCCGAGGGAATGATGGACGAGCTGGGGCGTTTTCAGCCGGTGGAACTGCTTCTGGGCGGAGACGCCATCGGTGAGCCTGCCCTGAAAGAGCTTTTGCGCCTGCGTCTGCGGTGCTGTGTGGATGTGGCGGAGGAAGAACAGTTTGACCTGTCTGCCTGCCGGAGCACCCTGCAGAGCCAATTTGGTCCGTATGCCCCCCTGCCCCAGATCGTGGAGCAGGCAACGGGCGCACTGCTGACTGCCCTGAAGAACAATCAAAAATCCGACCTGTCCCATATCCGGGAGCTGGATTATTTTACCTCCGGCAAGTTTATGGATCTGGACATTTCCGCCCGGCGAAACTTAGAGCTTACCCAGACCCTGCGCTCCGGAGAAAAGCGGGGTAGCCTTTTGTGGGTGCTGGACAAGACCAAGACCCCTCCCGGCAGCCGACTGCTCCGCAGTTGGATGGAAAAGCCTCTGCTGAATCCCCAACAGATCAACAAGCGACTGGAAGCCGTAGAGGAGCTGGTGAACGCCACCGTTGCCCGGGAGGAGCTGATTCTCCTGCTCCGGGAGGTCTGCGATCTGGAACGGGTCATTTCCCGCATCGTCACAGGCTCCTGCAATGCCAAGGATTTCCGTCAGCTCTCTCAGGGCGTGACATACCTGCCGGAGATCAAAACCGCTCTGGGCGGTTTTGGGAGCAGTCTGTTGCAGGTATTATGGGAGCAGTTGGACGAGCTGTCCGACCTGAAAACCGAAATTGACCGCGCCATTGTGGACGACCCGCCCTTTACGGTGCGGGAGGGCGGTATGATCCGTCCCGGCTACGATGCCGAGATCGACCGCCTCCAAAGCATCCTCTCCGGGGGCAAGGATTTGCTTCCCCAGATCGAAAGCCGGGAAAAGGAAAAGACCGGCATCAAAAACCTGAAAGTCAGCTACAACCGGGTCTTTGGCTACTATATTGAAGTAGCCAAGAGCCAGACGGCTCTCGTACCCGATACATACATCCGCAAGCAAACCACCGCCAATGCCGAGCGTTACATCACCCAAGAGCTGAAAGAACTGGAAAACACCATTCTGACCGCAAAAGAGCGGGTGGTTTCTTTGGAATATGAAGCTTTCTGCCGTCTGCGGGAGACTCTGGCCGCCAATTCCGCCCGGGTACAGCAGTCCGCGGGAGCTATCGCTACGCTGGATGTACTGGCCTGCTTCGCCTCTCTGGCTGTCCGGCACAATTACTGCCGTCCGGAAGTGGATCTGTCGGGCGAACTGGTCATTGAAGGCGGTCGGCATCCTGTGGTGGAACAGGTATTGCAGGGTCAGCTTTTCGTGCCCAACGACACAAAACTGGGCAAGGACGGCTGTCAGGTTGCCATCATCACCGGCCCGAACATGGCGGGCAAGTCCACCTATATGCGTCAGGTGGCCCTCATCGTCCTCATGGCACAGATGGGCTGTTTCGTCCCGGCA
>JAZSAW010000023.1:0-4761 GCA_045602105.1 Candidatus Avilachnospira sp. | reverse complement strand
CACAGGACATAACTGCCTACGCCGTGGCAACAGCTTGCCGAGGGGGTGCTGTATTCCCAAAGTGTGCCGGTCAGTTCCGCCATTTGTCCGAAACTGCTCCGGATGGTGGCGATGAGCTCCTCATACCGCTCGTACCGAAGCAGGAGCTTCATGCGCAGGTAGTAGCCGATAAAGGCATTGGCAGGGGCGATCTCCGGATAGACGGTTTCCGCATCCCGGGCTGCGCCGAAGTCCCGAATCAGGGTCTCCAGCAGGTCACCGTGGCTTTCCTTGCTGACTACATCAAACAGGAACGGATAGTATTGGCAGGCTTCCGTATGGATGCCGGTAAGCTCCAGTCGTCCATCTTTCCGTACAGCGTTGTCCACGAAGAACTTGCCGTCAAAGGACTGACGCAGGACTTCCTGCCGGATGCGCTCCGCCTTGGGGGCAAGCTCCGGCAGACCGTACAGCTCATTGGCGGTGTCCAGCATGGCGGAGTAGAGCATATTGGTGGGGTAGTTCAGGTCTTGCCGACATTCGTTGGACTTGGAGGCATCCACGAAAACGATGCCGTCCAGCTTCTCCAGCAGACCGTCTTCATTTTCAAAGCCGGTAAAGTAATCCAGAAGCTTTATGATCTTCTTCCGGTAACGGTCGATTAGATCCCGGTCACCGGTGCGCTGGAGATATTCCTTCAGTTCCAGCACCAGCCACATGGGCCAGTTGGGGATGAAGTTGCCTACCCGCATATCAGAGGGGTAGCACATGGTCAGCATGCCGTCGGGCATATTGACATAGGATTCCTCATGGAGATAGTTTTCCAAAAAGGACTTTTCCACCGGATTTCCACCGGTCAGAAGGAACTCTGTCTGGGAGAAAAAGTAGCTGTCGCACAGCCAGCCGGCCCGTTCTCTGTGGGGGCAATCCGTGAGGATGTCCACGCTGTTTTGCCGGAAGCTCTGGATGGCGGCGTTGGCGATTTGTTTCAGCTGGGGGTCGGCGGGGGTGTAGTTCCATGCCACAGGCTCGTGGGCATATTCGATGACGCCTACCTGCTCTACGGTGCAGTCCCCATCCTTGGCCACCAACTGAATGAATTGGGCGGTGTAGACCTCAAACAGGGTCAGTTCATGGCGGCCGACAGGCAGGTCATAGCGCACCAGATTGGTCATCTGCTCGGAGCGGAGGAAGTTCTCCGGGTCACCGGTGAGCAGTTCCTCAAACATGACATACAGGGTCATGGGCTTTTCGCATTCCACCGTCACAGTGAACATACCCGTGCGGTTGCCGGGGAAGCGGTAAACCTCATAGCCGTCAGCCGGGAGTTTGCCACCGTAGGTATCCGTGGTGGGGGTCAGGGTCATCCGTTGAATTTCGTCCCATGCACAGAAATCCAATTCCTCCTGAGTAAAGCCCTGGACCACCGGACCGATGTTCGTCAGATAGTAGGGACGCGCATAGTCTTCTTTCGGGGTATAGGTCACCTTGCCGGCGATGCCTGCCTTGGTGGCAGTGGTACGCTCAAATCGGGGATAGGGAGCAATGCGGGGCACAGGGATGCCTCCCTCCACCTGACTGACGGGAGCAGTCCCGGCGGTGAGATCGGTAAGATAATCGTCCCCATCCTGCACCCGGTAAGCCTCCAGCATGGGGCGCTGGGAGCTGTACCGCTGGACATAGCGCAGATAGTGGGGATTCAGGCGAGCGGAGAAATCTTTGCCCGTCCACAGGACGGCTTTGCCGTCGGTGATGACTTCAGCCTGCAGGAAGGACGGCTGTTTCTGGATGTAGTAGCTGTTTACATAATATCCGCAAACCTCTACCACAACGGCGTTCTCACCGGGAGTCAGGAAATCGGTAATATCCCATTGCTCCACCCGGAAATGACCCCGACCGGCTCTGGCAGGACCGTAGGTCACGAATTTGCCGTTTACCCACAGCTGATAGATGCCGGAAGTGATGAGGTTGATCTGGGTATTTTGTCCGGAAACATGGGAAACAACGGTCTTGAACTGGGCACGGATATGCTTTTCCCGCTCCTGACCGGACAGCCAGATGGCGGTGGCGTTGGAGAAGAAGTTTTCCATGGAAATTCCTCCTGTTTTCTGCGGTTTTTGGTTGGGATTATCATAGCCCACCGCCGGGGCTTTGTCAATCCGTGGCTTGCCTTGTCAGCACTTCTTTGGAAAAATTATGTATACTTTTCCATCTCCTTGTGGTATACTAAACCATAACGTCCACGGGAACTGGACAATCCCCCTGCGAATACAAAGGTAATTGCAGGGCAAAAGTCACATACAGTGTGTTGCACACGGCATTTTGCGGAGATTCGACGAGACGGGGCCGAATCAGACCAAATGCGTGGGCTGGCTTTTGCTTTGCCTTTTTTCTTTTGTTTCTGAATATCTTGAAAACGGAGTGAAACCAAGTTGAGTGAAAAACTGAAGATCATCTCTCTGGGTGGCCTCAATGAGATCGGCAAAAATCTGACCGTGCTGGAATACGGCAGAGACATCATCATTGTAGACTGCGGTATGGGGTTTCCCGAAGATGATATGTACGGCATCGATTCAGTCATTGCCGACACGACCTATCTGGTCAAAAACAAGGAACGGATTCGTGGAATGTTCATCACCCACGGTCACGAGGATCATATCGGCGGTATTCCCTATGCCTTGCAGAATTTCCGCACCCCCATCCACGGCACCAGCCTGACGCTGGGTCTGGTAAAACGGAAGCTGGAGGAATACGGACTGCAGAACAAGGTGAAGATGTTCACCCATCAGGCGGGCGAGACCGTCAAGGCGGGCAACTTCACCGTGGAGTTCATCCATGTGAACCATTCCATCGCCGACGCCGTGGCCTTTGCCATCCGTACCCCTGTGGGCGTGGTGGTCATGACCGGCGACTTTAAGAACGATTGCATGGACCCCAGCGGGATCATGGATCTTGGCCGGTTTGGTCAGTTGGGCAAGGACGGCGTTCTGGCTCTGCTGTGCGATTCCACCAATGTGGAGCGTCCCGGCTATTCCGCATCGGAAATGCAGGTGGCGGCCGGACTGAATCGCCAGTTCAAGGACTGCGACCAGCGAATCATCATCACCACCTTTGCGTCCAATGCCCATCGAATCCAGAATATCATCAATGTCGCCCATAAATACGGGCGAAAAGTGGCCATCACCGGACGGAGCATGGAAAATGTCATCAAGGTCTCCGCGGAGCTGGGCTACCTGAAAATTCCCGCCAGAACGCTGGTGGACATCAGCACCATCAAGACCCTGCCCAAAAATAAGGTCGTGGTGGTGTCCACAGGCTCTCAGGGCGAGAATATGTCCGCCCTGTACCGCATGGCCTTTACCGGTCATAAGCAGGTGGAGATTCAGCCCGGCGACCGGGTCATCATCTCCGCTTCCGCCATCCCCGGCAACGAAAAGGCCGTCAGCAAGATCATCAATGAGCTTTACCGCAAGGGCGCGGATGTGGTCTGCGATAAAAATCTGGATCTCCATGCCTCCGGCCATGCCGGTCAGGAGGAGCTGAAGATCATCCATGCTCTGCTGAAGCCCAAGTTCTTCATCCCTGTCCACGGTGAACAGCGTCATCTGCAGGCACATTCCCGTCTGGCACAGTCCATGGGTATGGATCCCCGGAATATCATCATTTCCGATATTGGTCGGGTCATCGAGCTGACCAGAACCAACTGTAAGCTTACCGGCTCTGTCCCCGCAGGACGGATTTTGGTGGACGGCACCGGCGTAGGCGATGTGGGCAGTGTGGTCCTGCGGGATCGCAAGCATCTGGCCCAGGACGGTATGCTGGTGGTGGTGGTGAATCTGTCCTCTCAGGATGGCAGTGTCATCTCCGGACCGGACATTATTACCCGAGGCTTTGTCTATGTCAAGGAGTCTGAGGATCTGATGGAGGAACTGCGGATGGTGGCGGCGCACGCCATTGACCGCTGTGTGCAGGGAGGCGTCCGGGACTGGAGTGCCCTGAAGGCCAATATCAAATCTGACCTGTCCGGCTATCTGTTCAAGACCACCAAACGCAACCCTATGATTCTGCCGGTCATCACGGAAATTTAAGAAAGACCCGCCATCAGATGATGGCGGGTCTTGTTATTGTTCACTCAACCAAATCTTCCAATAGCTCCACGACTTGGGGCAGGTCGGTTTCTGCCAGATCCGCGTACTGCAAAACGATTCGACCCTGTACCTGTTCGCGGGGAAGCCCCCACTGAAAGCGGTATAGCCCTGTTGCCCACAGACCTGCGTCTGCCAGTCGGCGCTCCACTTCTTTGTCCTCCAGATTGGTGTTCAGGCGCAGAAGCAGATGCAGTCCCGCCTCATGCCCCTGCACAGCCATGGCAGAGGCTTTGGGGCTTTTTTGCAAAAGCGCCAGAAACTGATCCCGCAGAAGCCGGTAATGGCGTTTCATTCGGCTGACGTGCTTTTCAAAATAGCCCTCATCCAGAAACCGGGCAAGGGTCAACTGCTCAAAACTGGGAACAGTACAGCTGTAAAAGCCCAGAGTCTCCCGGTAGCGGGACATCAGGGCAGGGGGCAAAATCATATAGCTGATTCGCAGCGCCGGGGTGATAGTGCGGGAAAAGGTGTTCAGGTAGATGACCCGGCCGATGGTGTCCATGCTGTACATGGTAGGCACAGGACGGCGGTCAAAGCGGAACTCGGAATCGTAGTCGTCCTCAATAAGCCAGTGGTCGGGGCTCTCCGCCACCCATGCCATAAGTTGCTGCCGGCGGGTGATGGGCATGACGAT
>JAZSAW010000022.1:0-9650 GCA_045602105.1 Candidatus Avilachnospira sp. | reverse complement strand
CATTTGGGGACCACCAGCAGTTTCCTGCCGATGGAAAGGGGCTTATAATACTGCTTCCAGTTATTCTCCCAGTCCTCGTCCTGCAGATTGGCAAGGGCGATCTCCAGAGAGCCAAGGTCCGCCTCCGGCTTCTGACTGAGCAAGATCCGCATCTGGTCACGCAGTTCGCTGACGGTCTCCATAGCGGACGGGGCGTCCTCAATGTACAGGCGAATCTGGGAAAGGCCCTGCATCTTTTGGGCCAGTTCCTCGTCCACATAGTCCCAGTACTGTCTGTTGTTTTCCAGAAAATCCTCAAAATCCGCCTGATCGTCGATGATGAAACTGTCATAGCCCAGAACGGTCAGCCGTTCCGCCACCAGCTCAATGCCGGCGGAGGAAGTTTGGATCGTCAGTTCCAACCACTGCATATTTGCCTCCAATGTGCCTTGTGTTTTCTATAGTTTACATGAAATGGCCCAAAATCACAAGAGTATTGTTTTACATTTCCGGAAAAGTATTGTATAATGGTTGCCAACGAAAGGAATGTTGTTATGCACACAGAACGTTTGGAATTACTCCCGGGAGTCTGGCTCAATCTTGCCCGGACTGACCGTTTTAAAACCGGCTGTTTCAGCGTTAATCTTCTCCGGCCTCTGGCGCAGGCGGATGCCGCGCCCAATGCGCTGCTGCCCAGTGTCCTGCTTCGTGGATGCCGGGCTTGTCCGGATATGCAGGAGATCTCCCGCCGGTTGGATACTCTCTATGGGGCTTCTGCCGGAGTTCTTGTCCGGAAAAAGGGCGAGGTGCAGACGGTGGGTCTGTATGCGGATTTTCTGGAGGATCGCTATGCAGAGGGTGAGCCTGTCTTTTCTCAGATGATCGATCTTTTAGGCAGTCTGCTTTTTGAGCCCTGTATGGAGAAGAATGGCTTTGTGGAGAGCTTTGTGGAGGGTGAACGGCGCAATCTGGCCAACACGCTCGATGCCCGTATCAACGATAAGCGTTCCTACGCAACCACCCAGATGCTCAAAGCCATGTGCCGGGAAGAACCCTATGCAGTGCCCCGTCTTGGAGAAAAATATACTCTCGACGGTCTGACAGGGCAGAGCCTCTATGGCCGTTGGCAGGAGCTCCTCTCCAACTCCCGGATAGAGCTGTTCTATCTGGGTCAGCAGTCCCGGGAAGCGGTCATCGAAGCCCTGAGAGGGATGTTCAGTGCCCTGCCTGAGCGGAATAAGCTGACCCCGGTAAACACCGTGCCTGTGCGGTATGGCCGTCCGGTGCAATATGTGCAGGAAGAACTGGATGTAACTCAGGGCAAGCTGACCCTTGGCCTGCGGACGGATATTACCCTGACGGACTCCCGCTATCCTGCCATGATGCTCCTGAACGCGGTCTTTGGGGCGGGTATGACCAGTAAGCTCTTTGTGAAGATTCGGGAGGAGCAATCCCTGTGTTATTACGCCAATTCCGTATTGGATAAGTTTAAGGGCATCATGACCATTGGCTCCGGTATTGAGTTTGGCAATTATCAGGTCGCTCTGGACGGTATCCTTGAACAGCTAAAGCTCTGCCAGCAGGGGGAGATTACCCCGCAGGAGCTGGAATCCGCGAGAGGCTTTATTATTTCTGCTTTGCGTACCGGCAGTGACAGCCCCGGACGGCTGGATGACTATGCCATCGGACAGGCCATTGCCGGTCTGGATGACACCATGGACGATCTGGCTGCCAGAGTGCAGAATGTGACCTTGGAGCAGGTGATGGAAGCCGCCAACACCCTGACTCTGGATACGGTATACTTCCTGAAGGGGGTGCAGGTATGATCGAAAAACCTTACGCCCAACTGGGGGAGCGGGTCTATGAAGCCCGTCTGTCCAGTGGACTTTTGGCCAGAGTTGTGCCCAAGCCCGGCTTTGCCAAGACTTATGCCTTTCTGGCCGTAAATTACGGCTCTATCGACACCCGGTTTTCCGTGGGTGGTTTGAGCCATCATACCCCGGAGGGTGTGGCACATTTTCTGGAGCATAAAATGTTCGATATGCCCAACGACCAGAACGCCATGTACCAGTTTTCCGAGGTGGGAGGCGGTCCCAACGCCTTCACCAGCTATGACATCACCGCCTATTATGTGGAGTGCAGTGACCAGGTGGCGGAAAATCTGAAAATTCTATTGGAATTTGTCTATACCCCCTGCTTTACAAAGGAAAGCGTGGAAAAAGAGCAGGGAATCATTGCGCAGGAGATCCGAATGTATGAGGACAGTGCCGATTCCCGGGTTTATGAAAATCTCTTTTCCGCCCAGTTTGCCAACCATCCCATCCGCAATACCATTGCCGGCACGGTGGAGAGCATTGGGCAGATCACCGATCAGACCCTCTATGACTGCTATCACGCCTTCTATACTCCGGCCAATATGATGCTGTGTGTCGTGGGCGATGTTGACCCCCGGATGGTCTTTGATCTGGCAGAGCAGATCGTGCCCAAGGGCGAGGCTGTGCCCAACCGGGATTACGGCGCGCCGGAGATCATGGCGCCTGCCCAAAAGCGCATAGAGACCCACATGGAGGTCTCCATGCCTACCTTTGCCTTGGGCTTCAAAACAGAGCCCGCAAGCTCCGGCGCGGAAGCGATGCGTCAGGAGATAACCGGCGAACTGGCGGCGGAAATTCTGGTGGGCGAATCCTCTGACCTTTACAGGAAGCTCTATGAGAAAAATCTCATCGATTCTGATTTTTCAGCCGGATATGAGGGCCTGAAAGGCGTCAGTATGCTGACTGCCGGCGGTGACAGCCCTGACCCGGACGCAGTCATGGAGGCGGTACTTCGGGAAGCGGAGCGAATTGAGCGTGAGGGCGTGGATGAGGCGCTGTTTCTGCGGCTGAAACGCTCGGCACTGGGTCGCCGTATGCGGGATCTGGACAGCTTCGAGAGCCTGTGCTACCGCATGTGTGCTTATCATTTTGAAGGTGCGGATTATTTCAGCTTCCCGGAACGCTTCCGGGAGGTGGCGCAGGAGCAGGTAGCGGAGTTTCTGCGCAGAACGGTGCGGGAAGAACGTGCGGCTTTGTCTGTCATCTGGCCAAAACAGGAGGGAAGATAAGTTATGCAGGAAATCACCTTTCCCAATCTGGGCATCGCCATGGATCCCAGTCGGGTTGCCTTCACCCTCTTTGGCAAAGAGGTCTATTGGTACGGCATCCTCATTGCCCTTGGTTTTACCCTTGCTGTGGTCTATGCCTGCAGACGGGCAAAGCAGTTTGGGCTGACCGATGACCATATTCTGGATATGCTTCTTCTGGCCGTTCCGCTGGCCATGATCTGCGCCAGAGCTTATTACTGCATTTTCTATTGGGAGCTGTTCAGGGACGACCCAATTTCCGTTTTCTATATCTGGGAAGGCGGAATCGCCATTTATGGCGGAGTCATTGGCGCGGTCGTTGCTGCACTGATCTACTGCAAGTGGAGGAAAGTGCCCTTTGGTCCTCTGGCTGATGTAGGCAGTCTGGGTCTGCTGATCGGGCAGATGATCGGACGGTGGGGTAACTTCATCAATCGGGAAGCCTATGGCGCACCGACGGACAGCTTCCTGAAAATGGGACTGGCGGACAGTTTGGGGCAGGTGACCTATTACCATCCCACGTTCCTGTATGAGTCTCTGTGGAATTTGGTCGGCTTTGTTCTGCTTCATTTCTACAGCAAAAAGCGGAAGTTTGACGGCGAAATTTTTACGGCTTATGTGGCGTGGTACGGTCTGGGCAGACTTTGGATCGAGGGTCTGCGGACAGACAGCCTGTACCTCTTTGGCACGGGAATCCGGGTCAGCCAGCTGGTGGCAGGGGTATCCTTTGTTCTGGCTACGGCTTTCCTGCTGTATGTGCGACTTATACGCAAGCCTCAGGGTGACCGACTTTATGTAAACCAAATCAGCCAGACCGCTCCCAAAGCGGAAGACTGATTTTCAGAAAGGAGAAACAGAAATGGCATTATTGGATAATCTTGACAACGTCCGGGAAAAAGCTGCGGAAGTAGCACAGGCTGCGGCCAGAAAGACCAAGCAGTTGGCGGAGATCGCAAAGTCCAACGTTTCTATTTATACCGAAGAGGACAAGATCAAAAAGGCCTACGCCGAGCTGGGCAAGCTCTACTACCGGGATTATGTGGTAGGCGAGGAGCGGGATGAGGCGGAATATCTGCCTCTGTGCCGTCAGATCGATGAGGCCAAGCAGAATATTGCCGATCTGCAGGATTACATCGAAGAACTGAAGACCCAGCGGGTGGATATGGATGTTGACGATGTGGTCACCGTGGAAGACTTCGCGGATGCAGAAGAAGAGCCCGCTGAAGAATAATGCAAAAGCGTACTGCGATAACGCAGTACGCTTTTTGTCATTCCGGTAGATCCCCCGTAGCGGGACCGTTCAGAAGCTTACCGTCCTTGGTAAAACGTGAGCCATGGCAGGAGCAGTCCCAGGTGTGCTCCTCTTTGTTCCATTTCAGGGCGCAACCCAGATGGGGGCAACGCCTTGCTGTGGGGGTCAGGATGTTGGTAATGGCCTCGAAGCTGTTAATGGCAAGCTGGGGGCGTAAGATACTTCGGCTTGGGGAAAAGACCTGTGCATTGGGATTTTCTTTTCCCAGTACCATGTCCCGCAGAAGCTCTGCTGCTACCATGGAAGTGGTCATGCCCCATTTGTTAAAGCCGGTGGCAACATATAAACCCTGTGTCCGGGAGGAGTAAGGGCCGATATAAGGCAGACCGTCCAGGGTCATGCAGTCCTGAGTGGCCCAACGGCAGGTAATGGCAGCAGTTGGATAATACTGTCGGGCAAAGGCCTCCAGCTCCTGCCAGCCGCCGCCTTTTTTTCCTGTGCGATGACTGCCACCGCCGAGGAGAAACAGATTTTTATACCGCCGAAAGGAAAGCCCCTTAAGCTCTTTGTCTACATACATTCCGTCCAGCTCTGATTTTCCCTCCAGCCCGATGACATAGCTTCGGTGCTGATAGAGCTTCAGTGGATATAGTCCGTGCTTGTTGAGAAAAGGAAAGTGGGTGGCGACGATGATTTTCTTAGCTCTTATCTTTCCGTAGTCGGTCAAGACAGTCAGTCCAACCAGTTCCCTCACAGCCGTATGCTCCAGAATATGCAGTCCTTTAGAAATGGCGGAAATGAATTTCAGCGGATGAAATTGCGCCTGACCGGGCAGACAAAGTCCGCCGACAACGGAAAAGGGCAGGGGGAGGGTATCTTTCAAAACAGGCGTCGCCCCCAATTGACGGAGGGCAAGAGCTTCCTTTTCCAGACTGTTTCGGTCTGTCCGGGCGTAGACCCATGAATCCTGATTTTCAAAATCGCAGTCTATCTCCCGGCAGAGAGTGCGGTATCTCTCCAAAGCAGACTGGTTTGCCTGCCAATATTGCTTTGCGTGGGCAATTCCCATCTGTCTGATCATCTTGTCGTAGATCAGGCCGTGCTGGGCTGTGATTTTCGCGGTGGTATTTCCGGTAACGCCGTGGCAGATGGTCTCTGCTTCCGCCAACACATAATCTGCTCCGGCTTCATGGAGAAGACAGGCGCATAAGATACCGGCCATCCCACCGCCGATGATCAAAACATCCGTGCTGATGTCTCTGTCCTGCGCCGGAAATCCGGGTAGGTCGCAGGTTTGCTCCCAAAGTGACTTCATTGCTGCCTCCATGTAAATACTATGGAGATAGTATTGCTCTGAAACCGCACACTATGCGCTGGAAAGGCCGGAATCTCCTTGTGGGATTCCGGCCTTTTGTTAATCTGTGTCAGTGTTTTGATGGCAGGTGCAGGTTTTCGAAGAACAGCTTTGGTCACAACAGCCATCGGGACAGCCAACACATTTCTTCCCGCTTTTTTTGGCTTTGTATACATACCATCCGGCCAAACCTACGACCAGAACAACGATGATAACAGGAATGAAATTATCCATAGGATGACCTCTTTCAATTCTTGGTCAGGGCATACTCAGATTTCAGATTTTTGTTGGTTCTGCGGATGAGGCACACGACTACTGTAACCATGGCCACCAGAGCGATCAGACCGGGCAGGAAGCCGGCACCCAGTGCACCGGTGGTGATGAGCGTGCCGATCTGATAGACCAGATAGCCAACGCTGTAGCCAACGCTCAACTGCAGGGCAATACCGCCCCAGAGCCATTTTTTGCTCTTCATTTCCGAATTCATTGCGCCGATGGCCGCGAAGCAGGGCGGGGTAAACAGATTGAACATCAGATACGCCAGAGCGGCGACCTTGGTCAGACCGAATACCACGGCGACTTCCGTGCCTGCGCCTTCCATCAGAGCAAGCTCTTCTGTGTCAATGAGGTTTGAAATGCCAAAGCAGACTGCCAATGTGCCGACCACATTCTCCTTGGCAATGAAGCCGGTAACCGCGGCTGCCGCCAATTGCCATGCGTGGTAGCCGACAATGGGGATGAGAATGTAGGCAAAGGGGTTGGCAATAGAGGCCAGAATGGAAGTACTCTCCAAACCTTCCTCCACCACCTGAAAGCTCCAGTTAAAACTCTGCATGACCTGAACTGCGGTGTTGCACAGCAAGATCACGGTGCTGGCCTTGACGATGAATGCCCAGCCACGGGAACACATGGAAAGAAAAGCGCGCTTGATGCTGGGGAGCTTATATTCCGGTAGCTCCATGATAAAGAAGGATTTTCTGGCTTTGTAACCTGCGATTTTGTTTACCAGTAATGCGCCAAGGAAAATCAGGATAATGCCGACAAAATACATGAGTGTTCCCACCCATGCGGCATCGCCGAAGAATGCACCGGCAAACAGGGAGATCACAGGGAGCTTTGCACCGCAGGGCATAAAAGGGGTCAGCATAGCGGTGGCTCTGCGTTCCCGCTCATTGCGGATAGTACGGCAGGCCATGACGCCGGGGATGGCACAGCCTGTGCCGATAACAAAGGGGATGACAGATTTACCAGACAGACCGACTTTCTTGAAGATGGGGTCCAGAACAACAGAAACACGGGACATATATCCGCAGTCCTCCAGCAGAGCCATGAGGAAGTACATGACCATGACCAGAGGCAGGAAACCGATGACAGCAATGACGCCGCCGATGATGCCATCTACCAGAAGTGCCTGCCAGATGTCGGAAGCGCCGGATACGGCCTCCCCGACCCAGCTCTGGAAGCTCTCCAGCCAAGCTACGAAGGTATCAGCCAAAAACGGACCGACCCAAGCCTGAGAAATCTGGAATACCAGGAACATGACCACAGCAAAGATGGGGATGCCCAGCCACCTGTTGGTGAGGATGTCGTCGATTTTATCCTGAGCATTTCTCTGGTTGGTATGTACCTGACGGCTCTCCACACGGGAAACCAGGTCATTGACAAAATCAAACCGTTTTCTATCCGCGGCTTCGACCACGGCCTTATCGGTCAGATCCAGATCGTCCTGTACATAGGGGGCTTTCTGAATCTTGCCCTTCTGTGCCACGACAGTTTGTACCAGCTCAGCCAGGCCGTTGTTGCCGGTGGCAGTGGATACAGTGGCGATCACAGGGCAGCCAAGGGCAGAGGAGAGGGCAGATATGTCGATAATTGTCTGCTTTTTGGAATTAAGATCGCTTTTATTCAGGGCGACGACCAGAGGAATCCCCAGCTCCAGAAGCTGGGTGGTAAAGAACAGACTGCGGCTGAGGTTGGTGGCATCTACAATGTTAATAATGACATCGGGCTGTTCGCCCTTGACATAGGAACTGGTGATGCTTTCTTCCGAGGTGAAAGGGGACATGGAGTAAGCACCGGGCAGATCCACGGCGACAAGCTCTTCTGCTCTGGCATAAAAGCTCTTTCTGATGGGGCTCATCTTCCGCTCTACGGTCACACCAGCCCAGTTGCCGACACGCTCGTTACGGCCGGTCAGGGCATTATACATGGTGGTCTTTCCGCTGTTTGGGTTTCCTGTTAATGCGATTTTCATATGATACCTCCCGGTTAATTATGACTAACTGACAAGCAAATAACAATGGGCAAATCATTTGCCCGTTTGTTATTCGATCAAAATAGCTTCTGCCAATTGGACATCAAAGTTGTAGCGCCCATCCTTGATGGAAACAATACAACCACCCCGGCGGTGAGAAATGACCGTAATGGGCTCGCCGGAATAGCAGCCAAGAGAGAAAAGAAAGCTGTTGAGCTCCTCGTCATCGGTCACAATAGCGCGGATGCGGTATTCTGTGCCTTGTTGTGCCATGCATAGATTCATACGATCCAACCTTTCAGGTGTCGGTATATGTCTTGAGATTAGTTGGAACTAATCATATAGGAAAAAATAATTAGTTAAAACTAACTACCAATAATTTACTGCAAATTTCCTGTACTGTCAAGAAGAAATTTAAAAAGAAAAGCGGTATTCATCACAGCAGTGGGTGATGAATACCGCTATATTCTTAGTTTTGTAACAGAATGTCCTCGTCGCAGGTCAGAGAGAAGCGGTAGAGAGCATTATGCTCCAGATTCTCCCGGTGCATATCCACAGCAGAAATCCTTCGGTTGCCGTAGGTGGTGTAGTGATAGATGCCTCGACTTGCGTTACAGCAGGAGGTGTACTGCGTAATCACACAGCTTCCGTCCTCCAGCCGATTGCTTCCCCGAGTCTGATTTATAGTACCCAAAATGTGAAAAAACTGACTGACGGCCTCATCCTCCGTGCATTGGGAGTTGAGCTTGGTAAAGACCGTCCGGACAAATCGGGACTGAGAGGACAGGTCACCCGGCAGACCCATGGCGCCCATTCCCCGGCTGTAGGGCGTCAGCTCTACCATCGGGGAGAAACGGTTTTTTGGTGGGTCAGGGGACAGGTGCATGAAATTGCACAGATACATCATCTGCTGACCAAAAGGCGGGCTGTTGGTCAGTACCCCTACAGGATTGTCCTGAATATGGATGCCATCGGACATGACTTCCACAGTGATGCAGTCGGTGCGGTCAGCAATGATCCAGTGAAGGGGCGTAGGCGGGAACTGAGGACTGAAGGAATCTCCGGTCAATTGAAGTGACTGAAGCAGTTTTCTTGCTTCTGCCATTTTGGCACACTGACCCAGTATCCACAGGGGAAATTCAAAGCTGGCGATATTGTCCTTGCCATCGTCAGGGGATTGATATTGGGCAAAGCCGGGAAAATTCAGTCCGGCCATACACAGCCCTACCTCATTTACCGCATCGTAGTACAGGGGATAACTGTCTGCCACATGAGCCATGCCGATGATGGAATAATGATGGGTCAAAGCAGGCATCCGCCGAAAGATCAGAGGACAGTTCCGTGGCGTAATGACCACTTCTTCCCCATAGACCCGCTCAAGATCCAGAGTCCTGCCAAAATAAAAGTCCTGGTTAGAAAACGTCATGGCCGTACACATGGGATACCTCCAAGGGTTTTGGATAGCTTTTCCCCAGCGGAAGCCTGCTATGCAAAAAATTAATGTGGAAAAATTTACAAAAAAGTCATTGATACTGTGGGTCACATGGACTAAAATACAATGTAGAAACGGGGGCTGATTGCTTTGACGAACGATACCGCGTCCAAATATCAAAAGAAAATACTGACCATTCCCAACATCCTTTCTTTTTTCAGGCTGTGCCTGATTCCAGTCATCGTCTGGCTTTACAGC
>JAZSAW010000021.1:0-3510 GCA_045602105.1 Candidatus Avilachnospira sp. | reverse complement strand
GGTCTGGGTATCTGCACCATGGTCATCGGAATCACCGGTGCGGTGGAGACCTCCAATATCCTGATCGTCATTGTGTGCCTGGTACTGGGCACGATACTGGGCGAGTGGATGAATATTGAGCATCGGCTAGATTCCATAGGTGACTGGCTGAAGGCCAGAGTAGCCAAAAACGGTGGCGGACGCTTTACCGAAGGCTTTGTCACCGCAAGTTTGCTATTCTGCGTTGGCTCTATGGCCATCATGGGAAGCTTTGACGCCGGTTTGCGGGGTGACTATACGACCATCTTTGCCAAATCCGCACTGGACTGTGTCATGGCAGTTACCTTTGCCGCCACTATGGGCGTTGGCGTACTGTTTTCCGGTCTGACTGTTCTTGTATATCAGGGGCTCCTGACCTTGCTTGCCGGATTTGTCGAGCCTTATCTTTCGGCGCAGGTGGTCACGGAAATGAGCGCCGTCGGCGGAATTTTGCTGATCGGAACAGGCATGAACATTCTGGGGCTTACCCATGAACGCATCAGGGTGGGCAATATGCTCCCGGCGATGGTTTTGCCTGTGGTGTACTATGCTGTGGCTGGTCTGTTTTGAGTAAGGACAATTCGCACAAAAAACTGCCCTAGACTTTGATAAAAGTTTCCGGGCTTTTCAGTTGCTTTTTTGACAATTTCCCTGCATAATATAGGAAACACATTACAGTGAGAAAGGCGGATGTCCTTATGGAACTGCTGAAAACCAGAATCCGAAATGAAGGCAAGATCCTTCCCGGTAATATCGTGAAGGTCGATGGCTTTTTGAATCACCGGGTAGATACGGGGCTTATGCGGGATATCGCCAGAGAATTCAAGCGCCGTTTCGCCGATCAGGGTGTGACCATGATTCTCACCGCGGAAGCCAGCGGTATTGCTCTGGCTACCATCTGCGCCGAAGAATTCGGCGTGCCTATGGTCTTTGCCAAAAAGGCAAAGAGTGATAACATCGAAGGCGGTCTGTACGCCAGCGACATCTTCTCTTATACCTACAAGAAAAAGGTCACTCTGCTTGTCAGCAAGGACTGGATCTCCGATTCCGATAAGGTACTTATTGTGGACGACTTTATGGCCAACGGCGAGGCCATGCGCGGTCTGTGCGACATTGTCAAGGCAGCGGGCGCTGAGCTGGTGGGTATCGGTATCGCTGTGGAAAAGGGCTTCCAGCATGGCGGTGACCGTATTCGTGAGGCGGGCATCAATATCCAGTCCCTTGCGATCATCGACAGTGCCGATGAAAACGGCTTCGTGTTCCGGGGTGAATAACGAGCCCCGGTTGGCGATTGACTACTGGAAAAGTTTATGTTAAAATATCGTCAGGTATCTTGAATGGAGGTGCGAAGAATGGAGAGAATCAAGACCCTGGAAACTCGCAACCTGTGCCAGAGCGCCAAGAACGGCGGTTGTGGCGAGTGCCAGACTTCTTGCCAGTCTGCTTGCAAGACCAGCTGTGGTGTTGCCAACCAGTCCTGCGAGAACAAGGAAGGCTAATATATAAAAAGTGCCGCCTGAATGACGGCACTTTTTATTTTGTAAAAAGGAATGATCGATATGGTACATCAATATCAGCTCAACGGCTATAACATCGTTCTGGACACCTGCTCCGGTGCTGTCCATGTGGTGGACGAGGTGGCCTATGATATGATCGCTCTGTATCCCACCGTTACCCGGGATCAGGCTGTAGAGGAGCTTCTGGAAAAGTACGCCCATCGGGAAGATGTGACCAAGGAAGAACTGGAGGCCTGCTGGAGCGATATTGAAGCTCTGGTGGCAGAGAAAAAGCTCTATACCCCCGATGATTTTGCCCCCATGGCTGGTACGTTCAAGGAGCGTTCCGGTAATGTCATCAAGGCACTGTGCCTCCATGTGGCCCATACCTGCAACCTCAATTGCAGTTACTGTTTTGCCAGTCAGGGAAAGTACCACGGTGAGCGGGCGCTGATGAGCTTTGAGGTCGGTAAGCGGGCACTGGATTTTCTCATGGAAAACTCCGGCAGCCGACGCAATCTGGAAGTGGACTTCTTTGGTGGAGAGCCCCTGATGAACTGGGATGTGGTCAAGGAACTGGTGGCCTACGCCCGGTCGGTGGAAAAAGAGCGGGGGAAGAATTTCCGTTTTACCCTGACCACCAATGGCGTGCTCATCGACGACGATGTCATCGAGTTTGCCAACAGAGAAATGAGCAATGTGGTCCTCAGTCTGGACGGACGGAAAGAGATTCACGACGCCACCCGTGTGGATTATGCCGGTAACGGCAGTTACGACAAGATCGTGCCCAAGTTCCGCAAGCTGGTGGAAGCCAGAAACGGACAAGGTTATTATATGCGGGGGACCTTTACCCATCGCAATCCCGATTTCACCAAGGATGTCCTGCACATGGCTGACCTTGGCTTTACGGAGCTGAGCATGGAGCCTGTGGTCACCTCCGCAGATGACCCCATGGGTCTTACGGCACAGGACAGGGAAGTGGTCAAGGAGCAGTATGAGCTTCTGGCCAAGGAAATGATCAAGCGGGAGCGGGAGGGCAGAGGCTTTACCTTCTACCACTACATGATCGACCTGACTGCCGGCCCTTGTATCTACAAGCGCATCTCCGGCTGTGGCTCGGGAACAGAGTATATGGCGGTCACCCCCTGGGGCGACCTGTATCCCTGTCACCAGTTTGTGGGCGAGGAGTCCTATAAGCTGGGTGACATCTGGAACGGCGTGACCAACGAGGCACTCCGGGAGGATTTCCGGAGCTGTAACGCCTATTCCCGGAAAGAATGTGCTGACTGCTGGGCAAAGCTCTATTGCTCCGGCGGTTGCGCAGCCAATGCCTATCATGCCACCGGTAGTATCCGGGGCGTGTATGAGCCGGGCTGTGACCTGTTCAAAAAGCGTATCGAGTGCGCCATTATGATCAAGGCCGCTCAGGACGGAAACTGATATGGATACGCCTGTTGCGGATTTTGTCCGCGCCTATGCCCAAAAAAACGGGATGCGCTTACATATGCCCGGTCATAAGGGAAAACCAATGCTTGGCCCTGAGCCTATGGATATTACGGAGATACAGGGGGCAGACGCCCTCTACGAAGCCTCCGGCATCATCGCCCAAAGTGAAGCCAATGCCACAGCCCTTTTCGGTACTCGGATGACCTGTTACTCCACAGAAGGCGCAAGTCAGTGTATCCGCGCCATGGTGCGTCTGGCGGCAAGTCGGGCAAGAGGGAGAAGACCATGGTTTCTGGCGACACGAAACGCCCATAAGGCTTTCGTGTATGCTCTTGCGCTGGAAGACGCCGATGTCCGGTGGCTATGGCCGGAGAGCACCGATACACTCTGCAGTTGCCTTATCTCCGCCCGGCAGGTGGAGGAAGCTCTGGCTCAGGCAGAAACACCGCCAGTGGCGGTCTATGTCACCAGTCCGGATTATCTGGGGATGGAACAGCCTTTGGAGGAGATCGCGCAGGTCTGTCATCGGTATGGTACACTGCTTTTGGTG
>JAZSAW010000020.1:0-14794 GCA_045602105.1 Candidatus Avilachnospira sp. | reverse complement strand
CATGGCGCAGTCTTCATCGATCGAGGCGATGATCTTGTTGGCGATCAGCACCAGAACAAGACCGACCACAGACTGATACAGACCGGCGGCAGTGGTCATGGACTGGTTGTTCAGGGTAGTCAGACCACGGTAGATGTATGTATCCAGAGTGTTGGTCACATCATACAGCAGACCGGAGTCCCGAGGAACGGTGTAGAACAGGCCGAAGTCGGAACGGAACATTCTGCCGATACCCTGAATCAGATTGATGGCCAGGATGGGCTTGAGCTGGGGCAGGGTAATATACCAGATCTGCTGGAGCTTGGACGCACCGTCCAGAACAGCAGATTCATAAAATTCGGTGGAAATGCCGGAAATGACAGCGGTATAGAGAATCGAGCCATAACCGACCTGGGCGTACATATTGACCAGTACGATCAAATAGGGCCAGGGGCCTTTGGTGTGATACCATTCAACAGGTTCCTTACCCATGCTGACCAGCAGGTTGTTGACAAAGCCGTGGTCAGGGCTAAGGAAGGCAAACAGAACTGTGCTCAACACGACCATGGACAGGAAGTGTGGCATGATATAGACAGTTTGCAGGGTCTTGGTCAGACGCTTGAACAGCATCTCGTTGAGGATCAGAGCAAGACCAATGGTCAGAATATTGCCAAGAATAATAAACACCACGTTATACAAAACGGTGTTTCGGGTAATGATCCAGGCGTCCTGGGTGGCGAACAGGAACTCAAAATTCTTCAGGCCGACCCACTCGCCGCGAAACAGGCCAGCAGCATAGTCCTGCTCCTGGAAAGCCATGACCAGACCGGCCATGGGCAGGTAATTGAAGATAACGATTGCCGCAACAGCGGGCAGAATCATCAGATAACGGATCCAATTTTGTTTCAGATCTAAACCGATGCGTCTAACTGAGCGCAAAATAATGCCCCTCCTTCATGTTGAACATCAGACCAAACAGGTCCTATGTGTGTTCTTGCGTGTTTTCTTTTCGGGGAATAGCCCCAAAAGCAGGCCGTGTATCTGCACCTGCCTTTGAGGCTATTCCAATTAGGACCTAGTTGTTACAGCCTATGTTCGGGTCTTGCTTACTGAACGTTTTCAGCTCTCCAGGCATCCAGCTGAGACTGGACATCAGCAATGACGGTATCCAGGCCGCTGGCCTTCAGCTTGGCGACGAACTCGTCCACAACGGTGTCCACATCGGCGGAAGCGCCCTTGTGCAGGATCTCGGTGTACTGAGCGGCAACGCTGTTGCAGGCAGCCAGCTCGGTCTGCACATTGGAGGCATCATAGACGAAGCCCATGTTGGCAGAGGGCAGGCCGGCATCGTTCATAGCGTAGATCATGTCTGCGAAGTCGGCGGGATAGCCTTCGGGAGCCTTGGAAGCGGTCATAGCGCCCAGAGCGGGAGCGTACCAGTTGTACCAGTAACGGGAACCGGCATCAGCGTTGGCAGTGCCTTCGAACTCGATGACGCCGTCGTTGTCGTTGTCAGTCCAGCCGGTGCCTTCGGGACCGAAGCGCAGGACGGTGGCCAGATACTGGTCGGTGTTCAGCAGTTCGAGGACTTCCAGAGTGCGCTCAACATTGGAGCACTGCACGGGCAGACCCCAGGCAACGTTCTGCATGTAGCTGGTGGTAGCAGTAGCATTGACAGCGCGATGGATGCTGGTTTCATAGTTACGACCGGTGACCCGCAGACCGCCCCAAGAGGGAGCGCCCAGAGCAGTACCTTCGTCCAGATAGCCGTTGATGTTGCCGACGCCGTAGTGGTTGATGACCAGGTTGTCGATCAGATCACGGATGGTCTTGCAGTACGCACGGTATTCTTCGGTGTAGAAGATGCTGGTGACTTCAGAGCCGTCTTCAGCGATGGAGGCGAAGCTGGGCTCGCCGGGGATGTTGGCAACGACCATGGGCACAGCGTAGGAGCCCAGGGGGATATCCAGCTGGAACCAGTAAGCGGGCTGGTTGACGTTGTTCAGGTCCAGGATCTCCTGATTGGCCAGTTCGGGATACTTGGCATCGCGGGCAGCCTTGACTTCCTTCCACCAATCGACCAGGTCGAAGAAGGTGTGGTAGCTGTCAACGGGGAACTCCATGCCCAGATCGGCCAGGAACTCATCGTTGACCCACATACCCAGAGCGGCACTCAGATCCTTGATGGAGCAGATGCCGTAGACATTGCCTCCGTAGGAATAAGCATCCCATGCGGCCTCAGGCAGACGCTCCTTGGTGCCGGGCAGGTACTCATCGATGTAGTCGTTCAGAGGCAGGAAAGCGTTCTTGGTCACGTTGGTGGTAAAGTCAACGCCCATAGTGCCGATCGCAAGGGCATCCATCTCAGCGCCGGAGGCGAAGATGGTGTTGACAACTTCCTTATACTCAGACTGGAGATACAGGCGGAAGTCAACAGTGGTGTTGAGCTTTTCTTCCAGGTACTCATTGACGGCGGCAATGGTGTCTTCCTTGCCGGGAGCGTCAATGTTGTAGAAGGAGTAGATCACCAGTTCAACGTGCTCACGCTCGTTTTCGTTGGTGGCTTCTTCGCCGGTCTCTGCGTCGACGACGGGCTCGTCAACCACAGGCTCATCTGCGCCACAGGCGACCAGGGAGAAGACCATGGTCAGAGCCAGAAGCAGGCACAGAAGGGATACGAACTTCTTTTTCATGTTTTTTCCTCCTAGAAAATGTGTTCGGTACAGCATCCGCCGTACCCGTCTTGTGTGGCCGTATCCGGCAAAAAAATGCCGACAGATACCACCAATATTGACTTTACCATTATAAAGCATTTTCCAGATTTCGTCAACAAAAATCGTTAGTCATATTTACCATGTTTTGCGTCCTGATTTTGGCAGTTTCGTTCAGAGCTTTGCCGGGGTACTATGTAATCCCGCTACGCCGGGAAGCATTGACAGCAGGGGAAAAATGGGGTATGATGACAAAAACCCCGTGGGAGGAATCCTTATGCGTCTGTTCAGCTACGACAGCCCCATTATCCGTGCGCTGTCCCAGATCTTTGATCTTATCGTCCTGAATCTGCTGTTTATTCTATGTTCTGTGCCTGTCGTGACCGCCGGTGCTTCCCTGACCGCCATGCTTCGGGTCGTTCAGTCCATGGTTTATCAGACGGATAGCGGTGTGATTCGCCCCTTTTTCCGGGCGTTCCGGGAGAATTTCAAGGCGGTGACGCCCATCTGGCTTCTGTTCGTTCTGATCGCGGTCAGTCTGGTCTGCGACGCCATGCTGGTAAACATGCTGGGCGGTGCGCAGTGGTGGTACACCGTAATTATGATCGTGGCGGCTGTGGTGCTGAGCATGAAGGTCTATCTGTTCCCCATGCTGGCGCGGTATGAAAACACCTTGGGTAAACAGCTGAAAAACGCGCTTATTCTGGCCATTGCCCACCTGCCCTCTACGGCAGTGATGCTGATTCTGGAGCTGGCGCCGGTCCTGCTGTTTCTGTTCAAATTTCGGTTCTCTCAATATGTCCTGCTGCTCTGGCCTCTGCTGGGATTTTCTACTGTGGCGTATATCCAGTCGGGAACTTTCCTGAAAAAGATCTTCGCCAAAGTTGAGCCGGCGGAAGAAACCGAAGAAACCGAAGAAACCAAAACTCGGTCCTGCACCTGAGCAGGACGGAGTTTTTTAGATTTTATTCTACCGTCACGCTTTTTGCCAGATTGCGGGGTTTATCCACATCACAGCCTCGCATCAGTGCCACATAATAGGCAAAGGTCTGCAAGGGCACGATGGACAAACTGGGCTGAAACAGCACATGGGTGCGGGGGACAAAAATGGCGCTGTCCATGGTCTTGTGGATCTCCTCCTCCATGCCCTCCACAGTGATGCCCAGAATATCCGCTCCCCGGGCGGCCACCTCCTTGACGTTGGACATGGTTTTGTCAAAGATAGCCGGATTGGTGGCCGTAGCCACCACCAACGTGCCATCCTCGATCAGAGAGATCGGTCCGTGCTTCAGTTCCCCGGCGGCGTAGGCCTCGGAGTGGATATAGGCGATCTCCTTGAGCTTCAGACTGCCCTCCAGACAGGTGGCGCTGTCCAAATTCCGCCCGATAAAGAACACATCCCGGTTATTGAAATACCGTGCGGCATAATACTGTATCTTCGCCTCCTGCTCCGGCTGTATGGTCTGAGCAATTTGCTCCGGAAGGTTTTCCAAAGCCGTCAACAGCTCCGCAAACCGCTCCCGAGGCAAAGCCCGCAGTTCCTGCGCCATAAACAGTGCCAAAAGATACATGACCGCCAGCTGTGTGGAACACGCCTTGGTGGTGGCCACGGCGATCTCCGGTCCTGCCCAGGTGTAGAGCACATCGTCAGCGGTCTTGGCAATGGAGCTTCCCACCACATTGCCCACCGCAAGCGTCCTTGCCCCCTGCCGTTTTGCCTCCCGCAGGGCAGCCAGCGTATCCGCCGTTTCTCCCGACTGGCTGATGATGACCACCAGAGTGGTATTGTCCAGTACCGGATCGGCATAGCGGAACTCCGATGCCAGTACCGGCTCTACGGGAATCTGGCAGAGATTTTCGATGATATACTTGCCGTGGACGCCCACATAATAGGCCGACCCACAGGCCACGATATAGATTCTCCGGAGATTTGCCAGATACCGCACCGGCAGACGAATATCGTCCAGAACGATTTTCCCATCCCGGATACGGGGTGAAATGGTGTCCCGCACCGCCTTGGGCTGTTCGTGGATCTCTTTCAGCATAAAATGGGCATATCCGCCCTTTTCCGCTGCGGAAAGCTCCCATGTGATATGCTCCGTTTCCTTTTCTATCGGCTCGCCATGGCTGTCGAAGAACTGCACGCCATGAGCGTCCATGATGAGCATATCCCCGTCGTCCAGATATACCACATCCCGGGTGTGCTTCAAAATCGCCGGCACATCGGAGGCAATGAAGTTTTCTCCCTGTCCGTAGCCGAAGATCAGCGGGCTGTCTTTTTTGACGCCGATGACCGTACCGGGGCGATCCCGGCACAAAACCCCAAGCGCATAACTGCCCTCGACCCGCGCCACAGCCTTGCGGACAGCCTCCGGGAAATCACAACCCCGTTCATAGTAAAGTTCGATGAGATTGGCCACCACTTCCGTGTCTGTTTCGGAGTGGAAATCCTTACCCTTTCTTTGCAGATATGCCTTCAGCGCCAGATAATTTTCAATAATGCCGTTATGGACCACGGCGATCTTGCCTCCGTGGGCTATATGAGGATGGCTGTTTTCGTCCGAAGGCGCGCCATGGGTCGCCCAGCGGGTATGGCCGATGCCCACAGTGCCCTTCAGTGCCTCTCCCCCATCCGTCAGTTCTTGAAGCGCCTGCAAACGCCCCTTTGCCTTGGCGACTTGCAAGGCGTCATCGGCAAACACACACATACCGGCAGAATCATAGCCCCGATACTCCAGCTTGGACAATCCGTCCAGCAAAATAGGGGCAGCCTGCCGGTCTCCAACATATCCAACAATTCCACACATAACAATATCCTCCTGATTTTGGGCATAGTATGCCCGTAAAAATCAAAAGGACAAACTCGCAGCACATTTGTCGCTTTTCTTCCCGGTCACAGCCCCTTTGTTTTGCGGTCACCCGCATATTTCTGACTGTGTCACACTGCCGGGGACAGCGGGAACGCATCCGCCGAATGTTCGATCACGCTCCACCTCGTCGTCCTGCCGTAGCAGGCACTGGCGCTTCTGATGGGTCGCCCCATAGCCTCCTTTCTCTCTGCGATAGTATCCTATGTTAAAACAGCCGTTGCTGTGATAACCCTGTCCTATCCAATTCCTCCGGGTGAGAAACTGCCACTGCGCCCCGGCTGATGAGAGCCTTGGCGCCCTCAGAGCCATCGTCAAAGACGAACAGTTCCGCCCAGCCCCGTTTGAAGTTTTCCGCACAGCCCTGCCACGTACCGCCACTGCCCGACTTGCACTGAGCCACCACCACCCGATCCGACTGGGTGTGAATCAAATGGTTGCGGGATAAGGCACGATAGGCGGAAAAGGGCAGATCATAGCCGTCGGCACTGAGGTACAGAACGTTTTCTTCCTCCCGGTGGCGAAGGAGCTCGTCCGCCACAAAGATGACGCACTGGCCTCCCGCCTCCCGGCAGGCCTGCTGTGCAGTCCTGTCCGCGCCGGACGCTCCGCCGGAGACCAGAACGAATTTCTGCTCTGCCGCCCACCTACCCACCTGCCGGGCAAATTGCTCATTGGCAGGTCGCAGGTCACGGGAGCCCACCAGACCCACACAGGGACGCGCCAGCAGGCGCACATCTCCCCGGGCAAAGAGCACCGGCGGGCAGGAAAAACGCAAATATCGGACGATACGGGCAGGATAATCGGCGCTAAGGCGGGTAAGAGGCACGCAGTTTTTGCCCTCTGCGCCTCGAAGATACCGTTCCAGAGCCTCCTGCCGACCAAGTAAAGTCAATATGCGCTGACCTTGGGTCTCATCATAACCTAAGGACAGTAAATCCTGCAATTTCAGCTCCCTCAGCGGGTCGCCGGTCATCTCAGATGCACGGACACGAAGCCCCAGTTCCCGGAACTGGGGCATAGTCATGGGGTGAGCGTCCTTTTCACCCAACGAGCAGCACAACAGCAGGACGCCTTCCTCCAACGCCGTCACCGGAAGCGTTTTTTGACCACAGGCTGTTTGACTTCCTCCTCCACCAGCAGGTCGCCCTCCATAAACCGCATGGGGCGGATGGTGAAGTGGGAGTATTTGGCGATCTCGTCCAGCTTGGCCTTTTCGGGAAAGTTGCCCAGAATGGACCACGCCGCGCCCTTGCGCTTTGCCCGGCCGGTACGGCCGATGCGGTGGATATAATACTCATTTTCTTCCGGCACGTCAAAGTTGATAACGCAGTCCACATCATCCACATCGATGCCCCGGGACGCCACATCCGTGGCGATCAGTACGGAGAGCTTTCCGTCCCGGAAGGTCTTCATGGTTTTTTCCCGCAGAGACTGGCGGACATCTCCATGGATACAGTCGGCATTGAGCCCCGCTCTGCGCAGGTCATCGCTGAGACGCTGGCACATATGCTTGGTATTGCAGAAGATGATGACCCGTTCATAATTCATGGCGCGAATCAGGCGCAGGGTAGTCTCCGTCTTTTCCAGAGGGGACACGGTCAGACTGTACTGGTCGATGTCCGGCTTATTCTCCAGATCGGCAGGGACGGTGATCTCCACCTCATCCCGCTGGTACATCCAGCTGACGGTCATAACCTCCTGTGAGATGGTCGCGGAGAACAGACCCATGCTCTTTTTGTTCTTGATCTTATCCAGAATATGGGTCACATCCTTGAAAAAGCCCATATCCAGCATCCGATCCGCTTCGTCCAGCACCACAGTATGAATCTTATCCAACCGCAGATTCTTTCGGTTATAATGATCCATCAGTCTGCCGGGAGTCGCCACCACGATCTGAGGCTTGCCCTTGAGCGCCTTGATCTGGGGCTCCATTTTCTGTCCGCCGTAGACCACGGCTACCCGGATACTTTTATAAAACCGCAGAAGTCCCCGCAGTTCATCGCAGATCTGGATGGCCAGCTCCCGGGTAGGGGCGAGAATCAGTCCCTGCAGATCATCGGATTCGGCATCGATATGCTGAATCATGGGGATGCCGAAGGCAAAGGTCTTGCCTGTCCCCGTAGGGGCTTTGGCGATCACATCCCGCCACTGCAAAAACGGCGGGATAGCCTCCGCCTGCACCTTGGTAGGATAGCCATAGCCCTTTTTCTCCAAAGCCTTCAATATTTCTTCCGAGAGTCCCAGATCCCGGAACGTCAGTGCTTGCTCCATAACAATTGTTCCTTTTTGTTTTTTTGATTATCCGTGATGGTAAATGCGCTTTTCCAGCGCGAAGATCCGGGGAGAAAAGCCCCCTACGGGGATATTTTCCAGATTTTCCCGGTAGATCTCCATTCGGCTGTCGATATTATCGATATAGCACAGCAGTTCCGCCTCGGCACACTGAGGCACGACCGCTGCCCCAAACTCCGGCTGACCGTGGTGAGAGAGCAGAAGATGCTGAAGAAGCATGGACTTCTCCTCCGGCACATCCAGTTCTTTACAGACCTGCGCTACTTCCTGCGCGCCCATGACCAGATGACCCAGAAGCTGACCTTTGGCAGAATACTCCGTGACCACACCCAGCTGAGAGGTGACAAACTCCTCCAGCTTTGCCATGTCGTGCAGGAGCGTACCGGCCAGAAGCAGTTCCCGGTCAACCACCGGCGCATAGAGCCCTGCCAGAAAATCCGCCAGCTCCAGCATATAGGAGGTGTGCATCAAAAGTCCGCCCACAAAACCGTGGTGGACACTTTTGGCGGCAGGGATACGGCGGAACTGCTCCCCATGACGGCGGAGAAATTCCTGACACACCCCACGATAATGGGCATCGGTCATGGCTTCCACCACGCCCTGTACCCGGCGGTAGGCGTCCTCCAGATCCATGGGCGCTGTGGGGACAAGGTCGGAGACATCGTAGCCATCGTCTTCCGTGGCCAGACGAATCCGCTCCACCTTGATCTGGGGCATGCCCTTAAATTCCTGCATGACCCCCTGCACCTTTACTACCTTGCCCTCATCCTGCTGACCCAGAGGGCCGGGATAATCCCAGACCTTGCACTCCACGGAAAGGGACGCATCAGCCAACAGGGCAGACAGGTATGGCTTGCCGGTGTTGGTAGTTTTGTTCTGGGGATTTTTCAGGATATAAAAGCCGGTAAAGCTATCTCCAAAATTCACTTCTGACAGTTTCATGGCAACCTCGCACAAATTTAATTCTGAAATATTATACAATAAATCCTGCCCAAACACAATTGTTCCCGGATAATTTCTATGGTACAATGAAAAAAAGACCAAAAGGAGTGATGGGATGAAACTGCTGTTCAAAGGTGGCACTGTGGTCTCCGGTGCAAGCACCCGGGTCTGCGACCTGCTGGTGGACGGAGATAAGATCGCGCAGGTGGGTCATGACCTGTCCTGCCCTGAGGCAACCATCGTGGATGTGACCGGCAAAATTCTGCTTCCCGGTTTTGTGGACGCCCACACCCACTTCGATCTGGATGTGTGCAACACCACCACTGCCGATGATTTCGCCACAGGCACGAAAGCCGCCCTCCGTGGCGGTACAACGACCATCATCGATTTCGCCTGCCCCAACAAGGGGGAAAGTCTGTCCTACGGGCTGTCCCTGTGGCAGAAAAAGGCAGAGGGCAAAGCCTTTTGCGACTACGGCTTCCACATGACCGTTGACGACTGGAACGAAACGATCCGCCGGGAGATTCCCGCCATGGTAGAGGCCGGCATCCCCACCTTCAAGCTCTACATGACCTATCCTGCCATGATGGTGGGCGACCGGGATCTGTTTTGCGCCCTGAAAGAGCTGGGCAAATACGGCGCGATGGCCGGGGTGCACTGCGAAAATGCCGGGGTCATCGACGCCCTTATTGCAGAGGCAAAGGCAGAAGGTCGCCTCTCCCCTGCCAGTCATCCCGCTACCCGCCCCAATGCCATGGAGGCCGAAGCGGTGGCAAGGCTTCTGCGCATGGCGCAGGTGGCGGATGTGCCGGTCATCATCGTGCATCTGTCTACAAAGGAAGCACTGGAAGAAGTTCGGACTGCCCGGGCAAGAGGTCAGCAGGTCTATGTGGAGACCTGCCCCCACTATCTGCTTTTGGATGAAAGCCGGTATTTCCACAAAGACCCGCTGGAGGCCGCCAAATATGTCTGCGCCCCGCCTTTGCGTACAGCTCATGACCAAGAGGCCCTGTGGCAGGCTCTGGCAGACGGGACAGTACAGACCGTCGCCACCGATCATTGCAGTTTCACTTTGGCGCAAAAACGGGTCGGGCTGGACGATTTTACCAAGATTCCCGGAGGACTTCCCTCTGTGGAAAGCCGGGGCATCCTTCTGTGGTCTGAGGGCGTAGCCAAAGGTCGCCTGACCGCAGAAAAGCTTTGCAGTCTGCTTGCGGAAGAGCCGGCAAAGCTCTATGGGGCTTATCCTCGCAAGGGCGCTCTGCTTCCCGGCAGTGACGCGGATATTGTTGTCCTTGACCCGGAGGCACAGGGCGTACTTACCGCGAAAGATCAGGCCGCCAATGTGGATTACTGCCCCTATGAGGGTTTGCAGACCAAGGGCGTGATCCGGCAGGTCTACCTGCGGGGTGAGCTGGCGGTTTCCGACGGACAGGTGCTGAGCCAGCCAAGAGGAGAATATATCCACCGCAAGACGGGTAGGGGCACGATCGGATGAGGTGTGTGAAGGCATCCGCCACCGGCGGATGCCTTCAGTCTCCGACGGCCAATGCTTTTGTCCGATCACAAAAGCATTGGATGAAAAAGATCGTAGGGGGAGACCGCTCCGGGTCGCGCTCCCGCGCGCCAAAGTCGCTCTCCCCCTACGACCCCCTCCCGACGCGCGTACTTGCTGATTCATACTATGCAGAACTCCCTACACAGGATTTGCGGGCGAACACAGTTATTGCACAAGAGAAAAAGACAGCACCCCCATGGTCGGAGGTGCTGTTTCTTCATGTTTATGTACCAAGGTAGGCGGCTTTGACCGCTTCATTGTTCAGAAGTTCCGCGCCTGTACCCTCCAAGGTGATCCGGCCGGTCTCCATGACATAGCCCCGGTTGGCAGTCTTCAGGGCCATATTGGCGTTCTGCTCGATGAGCAAAACCGTGACGCCCTGTTTGTTGATCTCCCGGATAATATCAAAGATACCTTTGACCACCAGAGGCGCAAGACCCAGAGAGGGCTCATCCATCATAATGACCTTGGGACGGCTCATGAGGGCTCTGCCCACTGCCAGCATCTGCTGTTCGCCACCGGAGAGCGTACCGCCAGCCTGCCAGGAACGCTCCTTCAGGCGAGGGAACAGGTCATAGACCCAGTTGAGGTCATCTGTCAGGTCGTCCTTGCGCAGATACGCGCCGATCTTCAGGTTTTCCACTACCGTCAGATCTGGGAAGATTCGCCGCCCCTCGGGCACGAGCGTCACGCCGCGGGCAACGATCAGGTTGGAATCCTTACCGGTAATTTCTTCATCCCGGAACGAGATAGAGCCTCCGGTGGGCTTCACCAGTCCGGCGATGGCACGGAGGGTGGAGCTTTTTCCCGCGCCGTTGGCACCGATGAGGGTGACGATCTCCCCTTCGGGCACATCAAAGCTGATGCCCTTGACGGCCTCGATACCGCCGTAATGGACCTGCAGATCCCGAATTTCCAGAATATTACTCATCCTCGCTCACCCCCAGATAGGCGTCAATGACCCGCTTGTTCTGCTGGATCTCCTTGGGCACGCCCCGGGCGATCTCACTGCCGAAGTCGATGACATAGATATAATCGGAGATCTTCATGACCAGATCCATGTGGTGCTCGATGAGGAACACCGTCAGGTTGTGCTTATCCCGAATCTCCTTGATGAAATCCGCCAGTTCCTGCGTCTCCTGAGGATTCATACCGGCGGCGGGCTCGTCCAGAAGCAGGATCTTGGGATCGGTGGCCAGAGCCCGGGCGATCTCCAGACGGCGCTGAAGTCCGTAGGGCAGGCTGGTGGCCAGCTCATCCTTGTACTGCTCCAGGCCCTGTTCCTGAAGCAGTTCCATGGTCTCCCGGCGCATCCGGGCTTCTTCCTTGGCATTGGTGCGGAAGATGGCGGAGAAAACATTCTGCTTTGCCCGCATATGCTTGGCGATCAGCACGTTTTCAAACACCGTCATGCTCTTCCACAGACGGATATTCTGGAACGTCCGGGCGATGCCCAGCTTGGTGATATGGTCAGGAGTAGGGTCGATGTTGGGATGATCCAGATACAGGTCGCCATTTTTCCCCTGATAGGTCTTTTTCATTTTCCCCGTGGGGTGGTTGCTGATGATGGCCTTGCCCTCATAGAAGACCTGACCGTTGGTGGGCTGATAGACGCCGGTGATACAGTTGAACGCCGTGGTCTTGCCCGCGCCGTTGGGACCGATCAGGGCGATGATCTTGCCCTCAGGCACATCCAGAGAGAGGTTATTGACGGCAACCACACCGCCAAACTGCATGGTGACATTTTCCATGCGGAGAATGATATTTTCACTCATTGCACAGCCCCCTCCTTCCCCTTACGGTTTTTGCATCGGGCGATCAGTCCGCCAATTCCCTTGAAGCTCAGTTCCTTATCGCCCATGATGCCCTTGGAGAAGAACAGGACGATGATCATGATGACAACGGAGAACACCACCATACGGAAGCCGTTGCGAAGCAGAGGCACTTTAAACGAGCCGATATAGGTCTCGGCGTCCAAAAAGCGCAGCCACCACTCGGAGCAGGCCACATACAGGAAGGTGGCGATACAAGAGCCGGAAATAGAGCCGATACCGCCGATGACCACGATCAGCAGCAGCTCATAGGTCATGGTAGAGGTAAAGACCATAGCCTGAGCGTTGGCCACATACATGGCAAACAGCGCACCGCCTACACCGGCAAAGAAGCTGGAAATGACAAAGGACAGCATCTTATGGCGGAACAGGCTGACGCCCATGGCTTCGGCAGCCACTTCATCATCCCGGACGGCCTTGAACGCCCGGCCGTAGGAAGAATGAATCAGAAGCACGATGACCAGTATGCACAAGATGGCCACCAAAAACGGCACAAAGGTACTCAGGCGCAAAACCACCTGACCGCCGGCATTTTTGATGTTGAAGTCGGAGAAAGTGGGGAAGCTCTTGATCATATTGGCGCCGTTGGTCACAGGGCCAAGGGTCTGCCACTGGAAGATGGCACGGAGAATCTCCGCAAAGCCCAACGTGGCAATGGCCAGATAGTCACTTTTCAGGCGCAGGACCGGCAGACCGATCAGGGCAGCGAACAAGGCTGCCACAAGACCTGCCAGAATCAGTCCCGTCAGGACCGTAAAGACAAGAGCGAACGCTCCGCCAGCACCGGCGCTGCCGAAGATACCGGCAAAGATGTCCGACAGGGAGAAGTTCACCGCAGACCCGCCATAGAGGTAATAGACCTGATCCTTGGCGGCCATGGGGACAGTAAAAATAGCGTAGGTATACGCGCCCAGAAGCATAAATCCTGCCTGACCCAGTGAAAACAGGCCGGTAAAGCCGTTGAGCAGGTTCATGGACACCGCCACCAGAGAGTAGACCGCGCCTTTTTTCAGGACGGTGAACAGCTGGCTGGTAGGCAGAAGAATTTTGGGCACACCGGGCACATAGTCACTGAGGTTTTCCAGTGCCACCACCAGAAGCAGAAGAAGGGATATGGCCACAAATGCCTGGAAGCTACCCTTTTTGCTTTTCTTTGTTTCGATCATAGGGTACACCTCCTTAAACCTTATCCGTGGCTTTTTCGCCAAACAGACCTGTGGGTTTGCAGGCCAAAATCACGATCAGCAGGGCAAACGTGAAGGCATCGGAGAACACCGATACATTCCATGCCGAGGGCAGACCCTTGATGATGGTCTCACAGATACCGATCAGGAACGCGCCGATGACCGCACCGGGAATAGAGCCGATACCGCCAAAGACTGCCGCCACGAAAGCCTTCAGACCGGGCATAGCACCGGCTGTGGGGGTAATGGCGGGATAGGTGGTAAAATACAAGATAGAGCCCACCGCCGCCAAAGCAGAGCCGATGACGAAGGTGACGGAAATGACAGAGTTGATCTTAATGCCCATGAGCCGGCTGGTCTCAAAATCCTTGGAGACCGCCCGCATGGCCATGCCCACCTTACTGTGGTTGATCAGCTGGGTCAAAAGGACGATCAGCACCAGCACCAGAATGGGCGTCACCAGCACCACAAGCTTGGTGGCTGTGCCGGCGATATTCACCGTGCGGGTCAGGGCTTCAATGGCCGGATAGGTCATGGGCTGACCGCCGGTAATGTAGGTAGCGGTGTTCTGCAACAGGTAGCTGACGCCGATGGCGGAGATCATGACCGACATTCTCGGCGCACTCCGCAGGGGCTTATATGCCGACCGCTCAATGGTGAAGCCCAGCAGGATGGTCAGGACGATTACCACGGGAATCGCGATATACATGGGCATAGAAGCGGAGATATACACCCCCAGAAGTCCCGCCACCATGAACACATCGCCATGGGCGAAGTTGATCAGGCGCAGGATGCCGTAGACCATGGTATAGCCAATGGCGATCAGAGCCAGCTGACCGCCCAGAGAGATACCACTGAGAAAAATGGAAATCAGATATTCCAGTGAAAACAGTTGTTCCATACAGGAGCCTCCGAACTAGTAAAAGTGCGCAAGATACGATTCTTGGCGGGGGCTTATGACCCCCGCCAAGGTATGTGTGTTACTTACCGGTCATCAGCCGGCGGAGCCGGTCTGGACAGTTTCCAGCACCCAAACGCCACCCGCATTGTCGGAAGTCTTGATGTAAGCCGTGTCACGGACAGCATCGCCGATCTCATCAAAAGCGATAGAGCCGGAAACGCCGGTGTGGGTCACAGAGGGCAGGATGGCCATGAGGTCAGCCTTGTCGCCACTGTCGGCAGCCTTGATGGCTTCCAGAACAACATTGTAGGCGTCATAGCCCATGGCGGTCACAGCAAGGATGGTGTCGTTACCGCCGTTGGCGGCCAGAGCATCGGGGTTGTTGGTGGTGTATTCCTTGATGCCGGCGTCAAACTCGGGAGAGCCACCTTCCTGATAGAAGGTGGAGACGTACAGCTCCAGATCGGTGCCTGCGATGGCTTCCAGAACCATGTTGTCGTCCAGCGTGTCGGAGCCCAGGAAGGG
>JAZSAW010000019.1:0-3075 GCA_045602105.1 Candidatus Avilachnospira sp. | reverse complement strand
A
Organism: Candidatus Avilachnospira sp.; assembly: GCA_045602105.1. Lineage (GTDB taxonomy): Bacteria > Bacillota > Clostridia > Oscillospirales > Oscillospiraceae > Avoscillospira. The sequence goes on along the minus strand of JAZSAW010000019.1, from coordinate 3,074 downwards.
ACGGCGTCACACGGGTATGAAGAAAAGCTCCAGCAGGTGTTTTCATCCTTTGGGTTGTCTGAGCGCCCAGTTTAACCCCACGCTGGCAGAGGTCAAGGAAGCCGTCAAGACAAGCAATTCGCCCTTGTCGGCGTATGCTTATACGGTAAAGGGCGAATTGCGCAGTAAGTCAAAACGCCTTGCCCTGCAAGGATTTGCGGAGTTTCCTACAACGATACAGTTTGATTTTCCCTGCTTGTAATAAATTCGAACCCACCAACTGTCAAAATCTTCGTTTTGACGTTTGGCGGGTTCTTTGACACTCTGTAAAAATCGGACGGCAAAGCCGTCCGATTTTTTATGTAGGAACTTACTTCAGATGAGCATTCAGCACAGACAGGAAGGTGTCGATGACTCTCTGGATGTGCTCCTTCTCCCAAGTGGGATGCAGGAACAGGTTGACGGTGCGGGCGCGCAGGGACTTGGCCACAGGGCAGACCACATCGTTGTAATTGATGCCCTTGGGGTTGTATTCCTTGGAGTTGAAGGGGAACTTGGCGTCGCCAAAACCGTTCATATCCTTGTAGGAACGCTCCTCGTAGGCTTCGGGCCACTGGATGCCGTAGCAGGGGATCTTGTTGGCCTTCATTTCCTTGAGGAACTCGGGAGCAGTGATGTCCAGAGCGTCCAGATCCAGAGTCACAGGATACCACCAGTAGGCGTTCTCACGCTCAGGGGTGTTGACGGGCAGCTTGGCGATGCCCTTCTTGCCGGTGAAGGCGTCGTCATACATCTTGGCGTAGACCTTACGGCGAGCCATGTTCCAGTCATCGAAGCGAGCCAGCTCGTTGATGCCGAAAGCGGACTGGATCTCGGTCATACGGTAGTTGAAGCCGATGCGGGTGTGGATGTAGGGCAGAGCCTCTTCCAGAGCCAGCATATTCATTCTGGTCTTGACATCGTAGCCGTGGTCACGGAAGCTGCGGCACTCCCAGCCCAGATCCTCGTCCATGGTCAGAACCATACCGCCTTCACCGCCGGTGGTGAAGTGCTTGGACTGGCAGAAGCTGAAGCAGCCGGCGTTGCCGATGGTGCCCACATACTTGCCGTTATACTTACCGCCGATGGCCTGAGCGCAGTCTTCCACCACGTACAGGTTGTGCTTCTTGGCGATGTCCATGATGCGACCCATGTCGCAGACCACGCCGTACAGGTGGACACAGACGATGCCCTTGGTCTTGTCGGTGATCTTCCGCTCGATGTCATCGGGATCGATGGTGTGATCCTCGGTCACATCGCAGAAGACGGGGATAGCGCCGGCCTGCACGATGGCGTAGGAGGAAGCGATGAAGGAATAGGAGGGGACAAGGACCTCATCGCCAGGGCCGATGCCCAGGGAGGAGATGGCGATGTGCAGAGCGGCAGTGCCGGTAGCGCAGGAGATGGCCATAGTTGCGCCGGACCACTGACGGTACTTTTCCTCAAATTCCATGCCGACCTTGCCGGTCCAGTAGCTGACCAGACCGCTGTCCGTGATCTTCACAATGTCTTCCTTGGTCTTGGGGTCAAACTGGGGCCACATGGGGAAGCCCAGCTCAGCGACGCCCGCGCCGTTCATGGCCAGTTCTTTCTTTTCCATGAAAATTCACCTCATCGTTAAAATTTTGTTGTTTTTTGCGTCCAAAGACGCCCTTCTAAGACCAGAATACTTTGCTATATTTAATTTGTCCATAAAATTAAATCGGAATTTCCAAGAAATTTTCCTGCGGTTGATTTTCTTCGACCATTTGATATAATGAGAGCACAGGGGGTGATGATGGATGCTTCGCCAAAGTTCCGGTAATACCTATTCCCAGCAGGTGATCAAGGATCGCAATTCCACCCTGCTTTTTGATCTGGTGCGCAGAAACGCGCCCATCTCCCGGGCGGAGCTTGCCCGGGCATCGGGGCTTTCTCCGGCAACGGTGACCGTGCTGGTGGAGGAGCTTCTGGAAAACCACTGGCTTCGCGAGCTTCCCACAGAGCCTGTGCCGGGCTTGCGGGGACGCAGACCCATCCAGCTGGAGGTCCACGCGGAGGCAGGCTATGTGGCCGTTCTGGAGATTCTCAGCCACGGCTACCGCTGTACCCTCTATGATATTTGCCAGAATAAGCTGGCACAGCTCCGTGACCGAAGCTGTGCCCCTATGGCGTCGGCTGTGTGCCGGGAACTGAAAAAGCTCATACAGCCCTATGATTCGGAGCGTCTGATGGGTATCCATGTCCTGTATCCGGGACTTTTTGATGAGCAGACCGGTCAGCTGGGCTTTTCCGCGGTCATTGCCTCTGAGGATATGGTGCGGGGCAGTCTGCTGGATGAGCTGAAGGGCGATTTCCCCCAAAGTCAGGTCATGCTCAGCAACAACGCCACTGCCATGGCCTATGCCGTCTTTGCCGGTCACGAGGCGGAAACGCCACTGCTTGCCGTTTCTGTGCAGGAGGGCATCAATGCCGGCGTGGTCACCCATGACCGGACGTGTCTGCCTGTGGAGGCGGGACATATGATTCTGAATCAGGACGGGCCTCTTTGCCAATGCGGAAACCGGGGCTGTCTGGAGACGTTCTGCTCCACCCCCGCCCTGCTCTCTGAAATATGTCGCAGAACAGACCTGAAGCCGGAATTCAGCCTGACCTACGGCGCGGACTGCAATCCCCAGTCCATGGCGCAAGTGGCACAGGCATTTCGCCAGGGAGATGAGGCGGTCACCCGGGTGCTGGAGGACTATGCCCACACTTTGTGTGGCGGGATCGTCAGTATGGTCAATCTTTTTGCTGTCCGCTCAGTCTATCTGGGCGGTGTCATCGAGATTTTGGGTCAGCCCTTTGTGGATCTGCTGGTGGGCATCATGGAAAAGGAGCACCGCATATTGACCGGACAGCAGTCCGTCACAGTGGAGCTGTTTGACGATGATGTGGAGGCCAGCCGTCAGGCGGCAGTCATGCTCTGTACGGAACGCCTGTTCCGTAGAAATTAAAGAGAACCCTCAGTTTTGCTTGTGCAGGAACTTCTACACGGCATGCAGTTGCAAACAAGCGGTCGGGAGGGGGTTGTAGGG
>JAZSAW010000018.1:0-7109 GCA_045602105.1 Candidatus Avilachnospira sp. | reverse complement strand
GCCCAGTCCGATGTGATCTTCCTTCACTGTCCTCTGTTTGCGGATAACCACCACATGATCTGCCGGGAGTCTATCGCCAAAATGAAAGACGGTGTGCTGTTTATCAACAACAGCCGTGGCGGTCTGGTCAACGATCAGGATTTGGCCGATGCCCTCAACAGCGGAAAGATCGCCGGAGCGGGTCTGGATGCCATTGAGGTGGAGCCTATCGCCATGGACAACCCGTTGCTTCAGGCGAAAAACTGCGTTATTACCCCTCATATCAGTTGGGCAGCGTTGGAATGTCGCCTCAGACTCCAAAAAACCGCCATGGAAAATGTACGGAACTATATTGATGGCAAATGCACCAATGTTGTGGTGTAAGACGGAAGCGAAAATTTTCACGAGTGTTCGTAAAGTAAGAACCGACCTGCGCGTGTTTGCAGGTCGGTTCTTGTTTTGCTGTCTTCACACAGCATACTTTTTATGCCTTCGCAAAATAGTTCTGCAAGAGATCCCGGCTTTCCTCCTGTGAGTAAATCCTCTGCATGGTGTATCCGCTGTTCTGCTGCAGAGTCAGATAGGGACGCATATTTTCTTTCCGCCATTGGAGCGGGGACACGCCCAATAGTTTGTGAAAGCCCTGATTGAGATACTTGGGGTCGGAAAAACCGCACTCATAGGCGATGTTGGTCAGGGATAGATCGGTGGTGGTGAGCATATTCATGGCGGCCTCCACCCGAAGGCGGGATAGATACTCCTGAAAGGTGATGTGGAGCTGATCCCGGAAGAAGTGGGAAATGTGTGTCTCGGAGATATGTTCCATCTTTGCCAGATCCCCCAGGCGGACGGGCTCGCGGAAATGCTCCTCCAAATATAGCAGGATACGCCGGATTCGCTCTTTCCGCCGGGTCAGCTCCGCCAGATCAGGCTGATCCAGAATTTCATAGGGAATGAGTGTCAGGAGCTGAGCAAAAATTTGATTAACATAAGACATGCAAAAAAAGGTGTCTGCCAAAGAACGATCCAGGAAAGAAGCAAAAGCACGGAGCATGGTCTCCCGCAGGGAGGAACGCGTTTCCGGCGGATAGGTGTGGTCAATGCAGGACTGCTGGAAGTGGATATTCCGCAGTTGCGGGCAATACCGCTTGCAAAAATTGCGGGAAATCTGAATGGCCAGCAAACGCAGACCCTCCTCGCCACCGTTCAGCTCATGGGCTTCACCGGATTCGAACAGCAAAATATCCCCGGTGGACACGGAGAGCCGGGAATGTTCACCGGTGACCTCTCCTGTGCCCTGAAGCACCAGAATTACCTCCAGTTCCTTGTGCAGATGCAGGGGTCGGTAGTACAGGTCCACCAGAAACATACTGCAGTCAGCCAGATGGGAATGAGCGATCAGCTCGTATTCATCGTTGTGTTGCATGGCAAACTCCTTAAAACGCAAGATAGTCGGATGATAAACACTGCATTGTAATGGCCAGGATATATATTTTCCGTGATAATACAAGTATAGCACTATTTCAGGCGACTGTATAGTGAAATATGAAAACATAATTGTCGGAGGGATGAATATGTCTAAGTTTTTGTTTACTGCCGGCCCCTGGAATATCCACGAGGGCAACGAGACCTTTGGCCCCGGCCACCGCAAGAGTGTTCCACTGGAAGAAAAAATGAAGAAGTTCTCTGAGATCGGCCTGCATGGTATGCAGTTTCATGATGATGATGCCGTTCCCGATATGAACAACATGACGGACAAGCAGATCATCGATTATGCCAAGGACGTCAAGGCCATGCTGGATAAGTACGGCCTGTTCGCTGAGTTTGTCGCGCCCCGCCTGTGGTTTGATGCGCGCACCAATGATGGTGGTTTTACCGCTTCCAAGAAGGAAGACCGGGAATTCGCGCAGTGGCGCGCCCGCCGTTCCTGCGACATCGCCAAGGCTCTGGGTACCAACAAGATCCAGCTCTGGCTGGCCCGTGAAGGCACGCTCTGCACTGAGGCCAAGAGCCCTGTGGATATGACAAACAATCTGGTCAGCGCGTTTAACGATATTTTGACCTATCGGGATGATGCTTTGATTCTGGTCGAGCCCAAGCCCAATGAGCCCATCGACCGTAGTATCTGTGGTACTGCCGGTCACGCTCTGGCAGTGGGTGCCGCAACCGTCGATCCCAGCCGTGTGGGTCTGTGCATCGAGACTGCCCACTCTGTTCTGGCCAACCTGGATCCCGCCAACGATATGGGCTTTGCCCTGGCCTTCAATAAGCTGTGGGGCGTTCACCTCAACGATCAGAACGGTTGCCGTTATGATCAGGACAAGAGCTTCGGCTCTGAGAACCTGCGCAATGCTTTTAACCAGGTCAAGGTGCTCCATGAGAACAATTTTGGTGAGCGTGGACATATGGAGTGCGTGGGCCTGGACGTCAAAGCCATGCGTACTCAGTCCGATGAGGACTGCTATCGCCATCTGATCAACTCCAAGCGGGTCTTTGAGTTGATGCTGGAGAAGGTCAAGAAGTTTGACTATGAATTCCAGGCTGAGTGCGTTCGCACCCAAAATTTTGAAAAGCTGGAAATGTACGTTCTCGAGCTGATCATGGGCTGCTGAGATTTATCATGTATTTTTTGAGGGAGCAGAAGCGTCTGCTCCCTCTTTTTGTATGATTCTTCTCTTTTTGCGCAACCTATGAAAAAAGGGAGGATGGCTATGAAGATCACAAAGCAAGAATACGGGAAATATGTAAAGGAATACTCTCCCAATTCGCCGCTTCTGAAGGACATGTTCAATGCTTTCTGGATCGGCGGGCTGATCTGCGTGGTGGGACAGGCGGTCATGAACGGCTTTACGGCCATGGGTCTGGATGAGACCAATGCCGGTACGGCAACTGCTGTAGCCATGGTTTTTCTCAGCGCAGTGTTTACCGCTCTGAGCCTCTATGATAATCTGGCCAAGTATGCCGGCGCAGGCACCCTCGTGCCCATTACGGGCTTCGCCAATGCCGTGGTGTCCCCGGCCATCGAGTTCAAATCCGAGGGCTTCATTCTCGGCGTCGGTGCGAAGATGTTTACAATCGCCGGCCCGGTCATCGTCTACGGAACAGTAGCCAGTGTCGTGTATGGGTTTATTTATTGGATAACCACCCTATTCTAACGGGCGGTCACAGACCGCCCCGCGGATCCTATCGTACATCCTCAGTAGGGGCGACCTTTGTGGTCGCTCCTAAAATTTTGCACGCATCATTCAGCAGTATAAGGTATCACCCTTTGGTTTCCTGTGGAAATTTGTCAAAAATTTTCTTCGAATTCCTGTCTTGCTATTGATTTGTTTGGCATTTTGCGGTATTCTAAGAGGTGCAAAAGTATCTGATTGATCGGGCGCACTGCCGTCCGTCGAAAAGGAGAACGAACCTATGATCATTACTCAGAAAAAACCCATTGAAGAGCTCATGAACATGATCGGCGATGCCAAGCGCATCGGCATCGTTGGCTGCAGCAGCTGTGCTACTGCCTGCGCTACCGGCGGCCAGAAGGAGATCGGTGAGCTGAAGGCCTATCTGGAAAGCAAGGGCAAGGAAGTGGTCGTCACCGGCATGGCCGAGTACTGCTGCATGAACCTTGGCGTCAAGGGCACCCTGAAGCCTTTCCAGGACAAGAATCTGGACTGCGTTGTGGGTATGTCCTGCGGTGACGGCGTGCAGGTCGTCGCCAACAACATCAATGTCCCCGTCTACCCTTCCAACAACACCATGTTCCTTGGCGAAGCCAAGAAGCTGGGTCTGTTTGAGGAAGCTTGCCATCTGTGTGGCAACTGCGTGCTGGGTCAGACCGGCGGTGTGTGCCCCATTTCCCGCTGTGCCAAGAGTCTGGTCAACGGCCCCTGCGGTGGCGCGAAGAACGGCAAGTGCGAAGTCAATCCCGAAAACGACTGCGCATGGATCCTCATTTACAACCGCCTGAAGGACACCAATCAGCTGGATAAGCTGGCTGTCCGCCGGGAAGACAAGGGCTATGCCGATGTGGCTTATCCCAGAACCATCAACATTAGGGGGAAGAAATAATGAGCCTGTTAAAAGAAGCATTTGATCTCGGCAAATTCGGCGTCACCGCCGAAATGGCACCGCCCAAGGGCTACGATTTCTCCCATCAGCTGGCAGACGCCGAACTGCTCAAGGGTAAGGTCCACGGCATCAACGTCACGGATATGCAGTCCGCCAGCCTGAAGGCCACCTCTCTGGGTCTGTGCATCAAGCTCAAGCAGGCCGGCTGTGAACCCATCATCCAGATGACCGGTCGTGATCGCAGCCGTATGGCTATTCTGGGCGAAATGCTCTCTGCCTATTCCTTTGGTATCGACACCATGCTGGCTCTGACCGGCGACCATCCCACTGTGGGCGATTGCCAGAACTCCAAGCCTGTCTACGATCTGGATTCTGTGGGTATCCTGCAGATGCTCTCCACCATGGAGGCCACCGGCCGTGACTGTGGCGGTAACCCCCTTGCCGGCAATGCCGTGGATAAGGATTCCGGCGAGATCACCGATAAGTCCGCCACCCCCAAGTTCTACAAGGGCGCTTGCGTGACTCCCGTCTACGAGCCCATGTTCCTGCAGATCAACAAGCTCCGCCAGAAGGTGGACGCCGGTGCGGAGTACATCCAGACTCAGGGCATCTTTGATCTGGAATACTTCAAGCGTTTCCTGGATGAGGTGGACAAGGCCGGCATCAAGGCCCATATCATGGCGGGTATCATCCCCCTGAAGGCCGCCGGTATGGCCAAGTACATGAACGAGAATGTCCCCGGCATCGCTGTGCCTCAGGATATGATCGACCGTCTGGCTGCCGCTGCCGCCGAAGGCAAGGAAAAGGGCGTCAAGGGTCTGCCCATGCAGATGGGTATCGAGATGGCCGCGGAAATGATCGCCCAGATCAAGGATCAGAAGCTGTGCGACGGCGTACATATCATGGCCATCGGCGCGGAAAAGAACGTGCCTACCATTCTGGAAAAGGCCGGAATCGACATCAGTAAGTAATATAATAAAATAGTACTGACAGTTCGTTGTTGCCATCCTGTCATTAAACAAAACCAGGGACATTTGCCGATAGAATCGGCGAAAAAAGGATGGGCGAATGCCCATCCTTTTTTGTTCCCCGAAAGGGAGTACGATTATGAAAAAAGCCGTTTCTGTCCGCACCCTCTGCGTCTGCGCCGTTGTAGGCGCGCTGTACGCCGTCATCACCATTCTCACCGCACCTTTTTCCTACGGACTGGTGCAGTTTCGCCTGTCGGAGGCCATGGTGGTGCTGTGCTGTTTTGAACCGGTTTTGGGTGTCGGCATCACTTTAGGGTGCTTTTTGGCCAACCTGTTTTCCACCGTGACCGCTCTGGACGTGGTCATTGGCACACTGGCCACGGCGCTTGCCTGCTTGTGGACAAGCCGTTGCCGTCGCTCGTGGACAGCCATTTTGCCCAATGTTCTGGTCAACGCCGGACTGGTAGGCGGGATGCTGGCTGTGGTAATGTTTCCTCAAAATCCCGCTGTGGGCTTTCTCACCTGCGCCTTACAGGTAGGCTCTGGGGAGCTGGCGGTCATGGTCGTTCTGGGCCTGCCTTTATACTTCTTTGCCCAACGGACTGGATTTGTGAAAAAACTTCTGGGTTAACAGGTCTTTACGGCCTCCCGCTCCACAGGCAGTGCCTTTTTGTACCGCTCCACAAACTCCGCGAAACCACGGCAGTCTGCCTCATCCGCCATCAGCGTCAGGGTCTTTGCTTCGGCAAAGACCTTTTTGTCCAGATAGTCCTCCAGACTCTCGCCCTCTGCCCGCCACAGACCGTAGGCCGCCAGCAGAGCCATGCCGTAAGGACCGCCCTCACCGGCAGTTTCCATGACGGACACCGGCGCACCTACGGCGGCGGACAGAATCTTCTGTCCCACACCGGGGGTCTTGAAGAAACCGCCGTGACCGCAGAGTTTCTGAATTTCCACCTGCTCCTGCTCCATGAGAATATCCAGACCGATCTTCAGGGAAGCCAGAGCCGACTGTAAATGGGTGCGCATAAAGTTCTCCAGAGTAAACCGACTGTCGGGACGGCGCAGGAACACCGGACGCCCTTCATCCAGACCGGTGATATGTTCGCCGGAATAGTAGTTGTAGCTCATGAGCCCGCCACAGTCCCTATCGCCCTCCAATGCCAGAGAAAACAGCAGGGGGAAGATCCGGCTCTTATCTCCGTCACCGCCGGAAAGGCGGTCAAACTGGGCGAACAGCTCCACCCATGCGTTAATATCCGAGGTGCAGTTGTTGCAGTGGACCATAGCCACCGGCTTTCCCGCCGGGGTAGCCACCATGTCCACCTCCGGGTGGACGCCCAGAGGATGGTCTACCACCACCATGGCAAAATCGGAAGTACCGGCAGATACGTTGCCGGTCTTTTCTCTTACAGCGTTGGTCGCCACCATGCCTGTTCCGGCATCGCCCTCAGGGGGCACAAGGGGGATACCCGCCTGCAACGTGCCTGTGGGATCGAGGAAGCGCGCGCCATCTTCTGTCAGGACACCGGCGCTCTCACCGGCAGTCAGTACCTGAGGCAGAACATCCCGCAATTTCCACGAAAAGCCCTTGTCCTGGAGCAGTTCATCAAAAATATCCACCATTTTGGGGTCGAAATCCCCGGAAGTGACCGGAAACATGCCCACCGCGTCACCGACACCCAGGACATTCTTTCCTGTAAGTCTGCGGTGTATGTATCCGCTTAGGGTGGTCAGACAACTGAGCTCCGGCAGATGGGGCTCGTTGTTCAGCACCGCCTGATACAGATGGGCGATGCTCCACCGCTGGGGGATATTACAGCCCAGAGCCTCACTGAGAATCCCGGCAGCCTCGCCGGTACAGGTGTTGCGCCATGTGCGGAAGGCCGTCAGGGGACGAAGATCTTTATCCAGTGCCAGATAGCCGTGCATCATGGCGGAAATGCCCATAGCGCCCACGGTGGTCAGCTTCTGCCCGAACTTCTCCCGCACATCCTTGGCAAGGTCGGCAAAGCAGGCCTGTACGCCGGCGTGAATGTCCTCCATGGCATAGGTCCACAGACCGTCCACCAATTGGTTTTCCCAGTCAAAACTCCC
>JAZSAW010000017.1:0-2846 GCA_045602105.1 Candidatus Avilachnospira sp. | reverse complement strand
GCTGACGTCGACACCGGTGCTCAGTGGTACAACGCTGAGAACATCGACGACGAGATGATCTCCCTGCTGGTTTATGACTAATCCTTAAGATTAGCGCATAAACAAAACCTAACCAATAAAAAGGCTCGGTGCTCTGCACCGGGCTTTTTTGCGGTATTGCCCCGACAAAGATTCCCTAAGTCACCCGTTTCGTTGACTTTGCCCTGAAACTGTGTTTTAATTTAATCAAGAAAAATCATAGGGGATGATGTCGTGAAATACGAAATTCGTGCAGATGCGCAACTGGGACGCCTGCTTTGGCTCAGCGACGGAAAGACGGAACTGGCGGCCACCTTGGATACCGGTATCCGAATCGTGCATCTTTCCTGCTGTGGTATGGAAAATCTCTTTTATCGCCAGCCTGCCGACCTGTCCGATGGCATTTTCCGGGACCATGGATGGAAGCTCATCGGCGGTCACCGCTTCTGGCTTTCCCCGGAAACAGAGGAAAGCTATTGGCGGGAGGGCGAGGAGATCGAATATACCCTTCACGAAAACGGCGTGACCCTGCGCCAAAAGACAGACCCCTGGATCGGCATGGAGAAGGCCATTCGTCTGGACTTTTTGTCTGATGGTGGGATACGGGTGGAACACTCCGCCTGCAATCGGACGGAAAAGCCCCTGACATGGGCACTGTGGGGAATCAACACCCTTGCCGGTGGACGGGGTGAGGTGGAGTTTACCGGATCCGGTGACTATACCCCCATGCGGACAGTGAGCCTGTGGCGGAAGACCAGCCTCAGCGACCCCCGGCTTTCCTTTACGGCCGACCGGGTACAGGCTACCCATGCTCCCATGGCGGAATATTGCAAAATTGGCGTTTACAGTCCCAGCGGTAAGGTCTGCCATGAAAATTTGGGGCAAAGATTTGAGATTCAGATGGAGCCTGTCCCCATGGAGCTTTGCCCCGACAGAGGGGTCAATGTGGAAATTTATCTGAATAAACGGTTTATGGAACTGGAGACCCTTGGGCCTATGACCACGATCGCCCCCGACCAATGGGCCAGCTTTCAGGAAGTCTGGCGGGTAGAAGTGGCGGACTGAAACAAAAGAAAGCATTAGGAAAAGGGACAAAATATACACATTTTGCTGTTTTATGCAAATTTTGTCCACATGCAAGATAGAGATCGTGTTTCTGTTGCAATTTATTTTTGGGTGGGCTATGCTTACCTTAGCCTGTTCAGTAGGAGCGTGGAGAATTGTGGTAAAGAAGGTTTGGGAGGGCTATATGCCTCCGTTCCGTATTTTTGGGAATCTCTATTTTGTGGGCACAGGGCCTGCCTCTGCCCACCTGATCGATACCGGTGACGGCCTGATTTTGCTGGATACTGCCTATTTGGAATCTCTGTATCTGGTCATGGATGGCATCCGCCAGTTGGGTTTTGATCCGTATGATATTAAATTGATTCTGCACTCCCATGGTCATATCGACCATATCGGCGGTACCCGGGCATTGGTAGAGCTGACCGGAGCAAAAACAGCCATTGGCCGATATGATGAGGACTACGTCACCGGTAAGCGTGATTTGACCTTTGCCAAAGAAATGAAGATGGAGTTTGACGGTTTCTTTACACCCGACCGTTTGCTGGATGACGGAGATGTCATTGAAATGGGTAATACCCGCATCACCTGCCTGCATACGCCCGGGCATACAGAGGGGACCATGTCTTTCTTCTTTGATGTGACTGACGAAAACGGCAGGACTATGCGGGTGGGCAATCACGGTGGTGCAGGCATGAACAGTATGGGACGCGCCTTCCTGAAGTCCTACGGTCTGCCTCTTTCCCTGCGGGATGACTTCCGTGCAGGACTGCACCGTCTGCGTAAGGAACACGTGGATATTTTTGTGGGCAATCATCAGCATCAGTGTCATACCAAGGAACGGTATGCGCGAATTATGGCCGGAGAAACGGATGCGTTCGTGGATTCCGATGCATGGCTGATATATTTGGATGAAACCGAGGCACAACTGGATCAGTTGCTTCGCTCGGAAGATGGACAACAGTAAAATCAGGAGGCTTATATGAAAAAGTTACGTTGGGGCGTCATTGGTGCGGGCGGTATTGCGGATCGTCGCACCATACCCGGCATGATGCTGGCAGAAAATGCAGAACTGGTGGCGGTGATGGACATCAACGCCCAACAGGTGGAAGCCATTCGGAAGAAATACGGTGCGAAGCGGGGTTATACCTCCGAGGAAGACCTGCTGAACGACCCGGAGGTGGACGCGGTCTATATCGCCACTCCTATCGTTCTTCACGCCAAACAGGCCAAAATGGCGGCGGATCACGGCAAGCATATTCTGATCGAAAAGCCTTTGGCTATGACGTCTGCAGAGGGCCAGGAAGTGGTGGACTACTGCCGGAGCAAGGGCGTGCAGATCGCCGCAGGTTTTATGATGCGCTTTGGCGCCCATGTCATGAACATGAAAAAGGCCATCGCCGAGGGAAAAATCGGCACAGTGGTGTCCGGCTATAGCCAGTTTACCCTGTGGTTGCCCTATGAGCCGGGCAACTGGAGGCAGTGCAAGGCCAAAGCCGGTGGCGGTGCTATGATGGACCTGTCCGTCCATACCATCGACCTGATGGAGTACATTACCGGTATGCGGGTGACCCAGGTGGCCTCCATGAATGAAAAAATCGCTTTCCCTGAGCCTGAGTACGATGTGGAGGACTCCTCCACCATCTTGATGCGCATGGAAAACGGCGCACAGTTCGTGGTGCAGTCCAACTTCAATATTCCCGATGAAGCCTCCAAGTGGCGGGTGGAATTTTTTGGCACCAAGGAAGTCGGATCGTAGCCATGTC
>JAZSAW010000016.1:0-6756 GCA_045602105.1 Candidatus Avilachnospira sp. | reverse complement strand
TTCTTTTTGCCTTGCCCGGCGGTTTTGCCCTTCTTCCGAAGCGCCCGCTTATAATACTACACCACTACCCCTTTGTCAAGGCTTTTTTCCGCATTTTTTCGCCATTTTTTGCCCCACTACTTCTTGTGGTTTTTTCCTGTTCATACCACTAATTCTGGGCTGTTTTTTCCCGCCAAAGGGTCACCAGAGGAAGCACTACCCAAAATACCACTGCCGGGGCGGTCAACAGGGTCGCCGGCACGCCTCTGACCACGCCCATCAGTCCCCCGGCAACCACGCAGGCGACTATCCCGCTCCAAGGACAAGGGCGCAAATTATCTGCCAAAACGCGACAGGCACACGCCATGGCAGACAGCAGGCAAAACACTCCCATGGTCATGGCCACAGAGAGCAGTGGCTCGATGCGTTCCAGTACGCCAAAGAGACTCACCGACTGCCCCAAGGTATACAGCGGTGCAGGCAGAGCCTCTGCCAGCGTGGGAGAGAGTACACCTGCGGTCACTGCCGGCAAAACCACTGCCACCAGCGGAAGTGCCCACGCCCAAGAGGTTTCCGCTTTCCCCTTTGCGCCGGGCAAAAACCAGATACAGGCGGGAAGCAGACAGAGTCCCAGTGCCTCCACGCCGCCGAGCCAGTTTCCCCGGGGAAGCAGGTAACTCACCTGCACATCCGGAATGGCGAAAGCTACCACCGCCCCATAGAGTGCCAGCAGAAACACACACAGTATCCCGGCACAGCGGGCACACGCCGCCGGGCCTTTGAAGCTTCCCCAGCCCGCCAGAGCCAGCATGATCCAGCCCAGCACAGGAAAACCGTTTACCATTGGGAATGCACCGTCTGCCAGATCCGCCGTCCAGCCCATGGCGAGCACTGTCCAAGCCAGACAGATCACCGCAAGCACCTTACCTCCCACACCCCATTTGACGGTCAGGAGTTTTCCAATGCCATCGCTGTCTGTTTTCTTATCCATATATATATAGTATCCCACCGCCGGAACACAACCCGCCAGCACCCACAGCCAGCCCAGTCCACAGCCCCAGACAGCCCCGACCACCGTCAGGGCGGACAGAAGCCACAGCCACCGCTGACGTTCACCCATGGTCTTGTCCATACAAACGCAGACCTCCTTCCGTTTCTACCAATACAGGCAGCTTTATGGCTACGCCCTCAAGCAGAGCCGACTGCACCTGCCGAAGGGTAACACCCCCATCATGGGCAGAGAGGTACTTGGTGATTTCTTCCGGGTCAGGAAGATCTCCGGGACAGGCGCAGACCACCGCGCCCGGACGCAGAATTCCGCTTTCCACTACCTCCGGAAGCAGTTCTGTTGCCTCTTGGGTCAGCACCACCTGCTCCGCTGTCCCCAGAAACACGATGCCCTCCGCACCCTGTCGCAGATCTTCAAGCGCTGTCTGCCAGCTATCCCCCTGCCCGGTACATTCTCCGGCATCCAGTTTTACCTGTCCCCCTGCCACATCCACCGTCAGGGTCTGGACAGGAAGCAGATCCGCGATCTCCGTGGAAGAAAAGGGTATCAGCCCGGACACCCGCAGGGCTATCGCCACCAATGCCAACCAGATCAAACCTTTCATGGATTTCCTCCGTTTTTCCTGATTTTCCGGCGCAAGATCACACCGCCCGCTCTCGCCCGGTCAAAGGGGTGCAGATAGCTTTTCCCAAAGGATTCCAGACCGCTGATATGCAACAGCAGACCGATCAGCCCAACCGTTAACCCAAACAATCCCGCCAGTGCCGAGCATATGGTCAGGGCAAAACGCCAGACACGCACGGCGTTGGCCAGCTCCCGTCCGGGGATGGCAAATCCGCAGATTCCTGCCACAGATACCACGATCAGAGAGGCCGGAGAGATCAGCTTGGCCTCCACCGCCGCACTGCCCACCACCAGACCGCCGATGATGGACACTGTCTGCCCCAGTGACTGGGGCAGATGGATGCCCGCTTCCTGCAAGATCTCAAAGGCCACCAGAAGCCCGAATATTTCAAGCAACATGGAAAAGGGCACTTGCTGTCTGCTTTCCAGAATGGAGAGCAGGAGCTTTGTGGGAATCATCTCCTGATGAAAGGCCACCATGGCGGAAAACAGGGCAGGAAGAAGCAAACTGACCAGCAAAGCCACATACCGCAGTACCCGGACACAGGAGGCGGACACAAAATCCATGCCCTCATCCTCCGGGGATGACAGAAAATCCGACAGCTCCACCGGTGTAAGATAACCCAGGGGCAGACCGTCCACCAACAATCCCAATCTGCCGTCCAGCAAGCCCCGGGCAAATTTGTCCGTCCGCTCGGTATACTGCAAAAGGGGAAACGCCGTATTCCGACTGCCGGTGACTGCCTCCTCCACATAGGCAGGAGAGAGAAAGCCCTCCAGTTCCAGCTCCGACAGGCGGGTCTTCATCCGCTGTACCAGTTCAGGGGCAGTGACCCCCTCCACCCAGACCACGGACACGTTTGTCCGGCTTTTTGTGCCGACTGTAGTTTCGTAAAACCGCAACCACGGTGAGCGCAGATGCCGGCGAAGGAGACTGGTATTGGTGCGGGAGGTCTCCGTGAAGGCGTCCTTTGGCCCTTTGACTGTGTTTTCCACTTCCGGAGGCGAAGGACTGCGCTTTTCCCCGGTCTTGGCCTCAAAGGCCACCGCCTGTCCCAGAGAATCGAAGACCACCACGCAGAAGCCGTTGACCAGCAGACTGCACAGGTTTTCCATGTCCGTGACCTGCTTTGCTACGGCAGAATAGACCGTACCGTCAAGGCACTGCTCCAGCATCTGCTTGGCTGTGCCGTGAAGTGCCCGGCTCATGGGCTTCAGGACAAAATCCGCGATCTCCGAGCCGGAGGTCAGACCATCGATAAAAAACGCCGTGGCCTCTACCTGTTCCAGACGCAACGGGCGCACCACCAGATCGGACGCATCCCGAAAGACGGTTTGTACGCTTTCGGCAGAAATCTCCCGGGGGAATTCCATAACATCACCTCTTTGCCATAGTTTGGGCAAAAAGGGAGAAAACATACCAAAAGCACAAAAAGGCGAAGAGAAAAATAATCTTCTCTATTTTATGTAAAGATTATTGCTTACAAAACTTCTTTCTCTCCCTCAGTCAGCTTCGCTGACAGCTCCCTCTCAGAGGGAGCCCTTGTTGCTCACTCTCCCTAAAACCAACACGAACACCCCATCTGGCAGGATGGAGTGTTCGTGTTTATATAAAAGTTGTCATGACCTCAATTATCGATTACGGTTCTACCGACTGCACTCGTGCGCGAATGTTTGCAACCGCTGCTTCTGCGTTCCGCAGGGCAAGAACTTTGTAAACAGTGTATTGGGTATAAATCTGGATGCACTTGCCACTTACGGACAAATTCTTGATCTCATCATAACGAAGTTCAAAATTTTGAGGGTTTGTGGTAAAACCTACCGTTGTTGTTCCCACCACAGCATTTTCATATACCTCACAATAGGATTTCAAGTTCATCCAACCCACAATAGCATAATAAACAGCGTATCCCTCCGCAAACAAGCCAAAGATAATCGCCACTGTGTCGCTTCCAATAAAATCAGAAAAACCCGGACTAAAAAAGACTATTCCGCATATTACATAAAGAATAGTGCCAATAATCACAGCTGTCTTTCTGCCTGTAACATCAGCCTTTGTCGAAACCAATAATTTTCCTGTTGATAACATAACGCTTCCTCCAATGTATTTTTAGTAGGGACAAGCTAAATATACACAAGCAGGCGACAAAAGTCAACACTTTTAGTGTTTTTATCATTCGCCTAAAGTGAAGATAAAATGTTTACAATGAGTGTTGGAGGTGTACACTCATGATCAACGGACTTTCTCAGCGATTGAGAGATTTGCGGACAAAAAGCGGTTATTCTCAGCAAATGGTGGCAAAACAGTTGGGCGTTTCCCCATCCATCATTTCCGGATATGAAACAGGAGAGCGCACACCTAGCGTAGAAGTATTACTGGCATTGTCTTATTTGTATCGGTGTAGCACAGACTATCTACTGGGGCGGGATGCAACTGTCCCGGAACAGGCTATCCCCGTGACCGGGATGTCATCCAAGCAAGTTCGCGCGCTCACAGAATTTATTCTCGCCATGCAGGACGGTCATGGAAAATAATAATCTTTTAGCGGGCGACCAATGGTCGCCCCTACGGATTCTAATGAGAGTTTTTGCATAAAAAGAGAACGGTCATTGACCGTTCTCTTTTGTCATTCTATTTCTTTTTCCGGAACAGGAGGATGACCAAAAACGCCACCACGGCCAGACCGGGCAGGAGAAGCCACCACTGGGTCTGGGGCATGGGGGTCTGCTCCGGTAAAACGGCATCTTCCGGCAGGACAGTTTCCTCTGCCGGAGGCTCTTCCTCCGGGATGGGGAGCATCTCCACCTCCAGCATCACCGCTTCCGTGTCCTCCGGGACAGTGCGGGTATTCCATGCCGTCAGCAAGGACGCTGTATCCGCCAACACCTGCTGGTGGAGATCCTGGGTATAGACCGCCAGCAAAAAGGGCTGTTCCGTATAGATAATGCCCACATCGTTGACCGCCCCATCATACCAGCCGTATTTATGGGCGACCTCATATTCCGTCACCCCGGCCTTGAAGTATTCGCCCGGCTGAGCCTGCTTCATATAGTCCAGCATTTCGGCAAAATCTGCCGAGTGGTCGTAGAGATACCGCAAAGCATCCATCATCATATGGGTGCAGTAGTAATTATCTGCATAGTATAGATAGTCGATCTCCTCATCGGACAGGGTGAAATACTTCCGCATCAGGGTCTTATATGTACGGAAGTCCCCCAGAGAATAGAGCATCCCGATGGACACCTCATTATTGGATTCCACAAGGCTCAACCGGTGAGCCGTATCCAAGGTCGTGCCCGCCCTGTCCAGATAGGCATCCGGCTCCAGCTCCCCCGCCTGTTCCAGTTCGTAATAGTACATATTCAGAGGGAGCTTGAAGGTACTGGCCGCCACCATCATGGTCTTATCGTTGAAGGCGTAGGACTCCCCGGTGACTGTATTATAGTAGGAAACGGAAAAGTTCGAGCTGTTCAGGCCGTTTTCCGTCATAAACTCCGCCATGACCTGCTCCAGAGTCTGCTGACCGAAGTCCTCATAGGCCGTGACCGGCACAGTCAGAAGCATCAACATCGCCAGTATCAGCGCCAACTTTCTCATCTCATCGCCTCCTTTTTTTATTGTAACGGCAGGAAAGAAAAATTGCAAGAACAGGCACATTTTCCCAGCCCTGCACATAGAATGGTCTGAAACAATTCTCCGGGGAGTGATATGTTTGAGTAATTATTTCTGCACCAACAGTGGTTGTCAGCCACCCTGCCCGCCCCAGCAAAACTGCCAGCCTGCCCAGAGTGACGGCTGTTGCTGTAGCTGCGGGGAGGACTTCCGCCGGGCACTGAATCTCCTGTGCAGCCGTCAGCTCCAGCCTCTGGTGGATTTTACCACCTTTGCCTATGTTTCGGACTTTTATGTTCTGGGCACGGCCCTGACCGCCACCACTGCCGGTACAGCCCCCTCCGATAACCTTGCCGACCCCACAGGCACCTATGTCTGCGGTGGGGACGGTTGCGAGACCGTCACCGCGTCCGGCATCCTGTACCCACCCACAACAGACGGTACGGCTCTGGCCACGACGGTCACGCAGGTCGCCCTGTGCCGGCTCACGGCCATCGCCTTTGAGGCTCTGGCCATAGATGGCGACACCGCCACCAACTTCCAGACCATCAGCCAGACTCTGGGTCAGCTCCTGCGTCCCCAGAAGCCTCAGGACTGCTGTGGGTCATCCATGGCGCAGGCGCTGTCCAACGCCGCCGTTGTGCGGGCGTCCACCGTAGTGGCAGGGCCTCTGGTGGTGGAAAACAGCACCGTTCTGGGTCAGATCGGCAATGTGCTGGTCATGGCCAACTCCACCGACAGCAGATTCTACTTCATCTGCGCCGACAAAATAGACTTCGTAGGATAAACAAGAAGCATCACCAAAACCTCCCTCTGACGAGGGAGGTTTTGGTGAATTTGCACATTTTGCACAGTTTTTTCCGGGGCAAAACCATTCTGGATTGTGTAGGGTGATTTTTCTTTTGTTTTATCGATAAAAATAGTAGAAATTGCGGAAGAATTGTGATATACTGCTATTCGGTGAGGATTTGCTTCCTTATCAAAATCCATACATATTTGCGGTACCGGTCTGACGGTCGGCGCATCCGCAATACAATTAAAGGAGGACTATATCTATGAATACCTATGGTCTGGAAAAGTACGGCATCACCGGTACTACCGAAGTGGTCTACAACCCCACTTACGAACAGCTCTTTGAAGCTGAGATGGACCCCACTCTGGAGGGCTTTGAAAAGGGTCAGCTCACCGAGCTGGGCGCTGTCAATGTCATGACCGGCATCTACACCGGCCGTTCCCCCAAAGACAAGTTCATCGTCATGGACGAGAACTCCAAGGACACCGTGTGGTGGACCTCCGACGAGTTCAAGAACGACAACAAGCCCGCTTCCATGGAAGCTTGGAACGCCTGCAAGGCTCTGGCTCTGAAGGAGCTGTCCAACAAGAAGCTCTACGTCATGGACGTGTTCTGTGGCACCAACGCCGACTCCCGCATGGCCATCCGCTTCATTATGGAAGTGGCATGGCAGGCTCACTTCGTCAAGAATATGTTCATCAACCCCACCGAGGAAGAGCTGAAGAACTTCGAGCCCAA
>JAZSAW010000015.1:0-2382 GCA_045602105.1 Candidatus Avilachnospira sp. | reverse complement strand
ATTGTCTTCCTAAGACCGCTTGGCCTCCGACTTCCTGCCGGTATGGTGGTGGTGATCATCCGTGAGGATCTGATCCGGGACGATTTGGGCGATCTGCCTGTTTATATGCAGTATAAGACCCACGCCGATGCCGGCTCTATGTATAACACCCCCAACTGCTGGGCAATTTATGTCTGCGGCAAGGTGTTCAAGTACCTGAAGTCCATTGGCGGACTGTCTGCCATGGAGCAGAAGAACATCGAGAAGGCAAAGGTCATGTATGACTTTTTGGATGCATCCAAGCTCTTCACCGGCACGGTGGCAGCCAAGGATCGCAGCCTGATGAACGTACCCTTTGTTACGGGCAATGCCGAGCTGGACGCCGAAGTGGTGGCCTATACCAAGGCAGCCGGCTTTGAAAACCTCAAGGGTCACAAGTCTGTGGGTGGCCTGCGGGCTTCCATCTACAATGCCATGCCCAAGGAGGGTGTGGAGGCACTGGTGGAGTGCCTGAAAAAGTTTGAAGCCGAACATCAATAAAAATCATCCGCGTTGGCGGTGCTTGGAAGGAGAATCCTTATGCGTATTCTTGTAACCGACGGAATGGATCAGACCGCCGTAAAAGCTCTGCAGAACATGGGTCACGAGGTCGTGGAGCAGTTCTATGAGCCGGAGGAGCTGGGCTCTGCCCTGAAGGAGTTTGACGCTGTGGTCGTCCGCTCCAAAACCAAGGTCCGTGCCAATCATATCGACGAAGCCAGAGAGGGCAAGCTGAAGCTCATTATCCGCGGTGGCGTCGGTGTGGATAATATCGATGTGAAATATGCCGAATCCTGCGGTATGACCGTGAGAAATACCCCCAGAGCTTCTTCTCAGTCTGTTGCGGAGCTGGCTATGGCCCATATGTTCTCCTGCGCCCGCTATATCTCTGTGGCAGGACACACTATGCGGGAAGGCAAGTGGGAGAAGAAGGCATACGGCAAGGGCATTGAGCTGGGCGGTAAGACTCTGGGTATCATCGGCTTTGGCCGAATCGGCCAGTGCCTTGGTGCTATGGCAAAGGCCATGGGCATGTCCGTTGTGGCCTATGACGTCTATCAGGTGCCCGGACTGGAAGAACAGATGGGCATGAAGTATGTATCTCTGGATGAGCTCTTTGCTCAGTCTGATTTCATCAGCCTGCATACTCCCGCCATTGACGGCAAGCCCCTGATCAATGCCGAGACCATTGAAAAAATGAAGGATGGCGTGGTGTTTGTCAACACCTCCCGTGGCAATAACGTGGATGAGGACGCCCTGCTGGCTGCCCTCAACAGCGGTAAGGTCCGGGCTGCCGGTCTGGACGTCTATGCTCAGGAGCCCAGCACCAACGAAGCTCTTTACAGCCATCCCAATGTATCCTGCACCCCCCACATCGGCGCTGCTACCAAGGAAGCCCAGGGTCGCGTGGGTCAGGAAATCGTAGAGATCATCAAAAATTTTAACCTAGAGAAATAAATTCCTGTTAAGGAGGCCAATCACCTATGAACGCATATGTAGCCAGTGTAATCGAAAACGTTAAGAAGAAGCACGGAAATGAGCCGGAGTTCGTCCAGACTGTAGAGGAAGTCTTTTCTTCCATCTCTCCTGTCGTGGACGCCCATCCCGAGTACGAAAAAGCCGACCTGTTGAATCGTATGGTCGAGCCGGAGCGGATGTTTACCTTCCGTGTAGTCTGGACCGATGATGCCGGTCAGACCCATACCAATATCGGTTACCGCTGTCAGTTCAACGGTGCCATTGGTCCTTACAAGGGCGGTCTGCGTTTCCAGGCCAATGTCAATCCCAGCATCATCAAGTTTCTGGGCTTTGAGCAGACCTTCAAGAACAGCCTGACCGGCCTGCCTATGGGCGGCGGTAAAGGTGGCTCTGATTTCGACCCCGCCGGTAAGTCCGATGCGGAGATCATGCGTTTCTGCCAGAGCTTTATGACGGCTCTGTACCGTTACATAGGTCCTGATGTGGACGTACCCGCCGGTGATATGGGCGTTGGCGGCCGTGAGATCGGCTTCCTCTTTGGCCAGTATCGCCGTCTGAAGGGCGTCTGGGAAAACGGCGTGCTGACCGGCAAGGGCTTCAGCTACGGCGGTTCTCTGACCCGTCCTGAGGCCACCGGTTACGGTGCCATGTACTATCTGCAGGAAGTCCTGAAGCACGAGGGCGAGGACATCAAGGGCAAGACCATCGGTATCTCCGGCTTCGGTAACGTTGCTTGGGGCATCATCAAGAAGGCTGCCGAGCTCGGCGCCAAGGTCACCTACATGGCCGGCCCCGACGGCTATGTCTACGATCCCGACGGTATCGTCACCGAGGAGAAGATCAACTACATCCTCGAGATGCGCGCGAAGGATCCCATGCGCTGCG
>JAZSAW010000014.1:0-9363 GCA_045602105.1 Candidatus Avilachnospira sp. | reverse complement strand
CTCCCTCCGTCTTTTTGCCTACGGCAAAAATCCAACTCCCTCATCAGAGGGAGGCTTTCGTGCAGGACAAGAACGTATCATTACTGTCCCTCAGGGACAATGATCTCCACGGCACGGCAGAGATTTTTGATCTCCACCTGGCTGACCGTACCGCCGAACTCTCCGTCCAGGGTCCAGTTTACCGGCTGGTCGAAGGAAAAGCTGACCTTGTCAGTACGGAAGGTGTAGAAGAAACGGGGGTCAAATTCCCGGCGGGTCAGAAGCGTCCCCAAAGAGTTCAGATCCTGAATGGAGGTGATGTTCTTGGCCACGATGACCTCCGACAGGCCGTCATCCAGACGGACGCCGTCCATAGGTGTACGGAAACCGCCCACACTGGTGGTGGAACACACCAGACCAAGGAGGACTTCGTCCTCCACCACCTGCTCTCCTACAGTCATCCGCATGGGGATGGGCTTGATGCCACCTAAGGTCTTAGCCCCGGTGAGCAGGTAGGCCAGCCGTCCCATCAGACGCTTTTCCTCCTGCGGGGTCTGGTAGGACACATCGGTAAATGCCCCAAAGCCCGCCACATAGGAAAACCAGCCAAGCGCACCGAACTGCCCCACATCCACCGGACGGGGGCGACCTGCCACAATGTCCCGGGCGGCCTTTACAGGGTCTTTGCTGAGCCCCAGGGTGTGGGCCATATCGTTGACCGTACCGCCGGGAATATAGCCCAGAGCCGGACGGCGCTCCATCTGCATCAGGGCGGACACCGCCTCATTGAGCGTGCCGTCACCGCCGGCGCAGACCACCGTATGGTAATTTCCCCCCTGCTCCAGCACATACCGGGTCAGGTCGCCACGCCCCTGTGTAGGGCGCACAGTGACCCGATAGCCTCCGGCTGTGAACACATCCAGCACATCCAGAAGCCGGTTACGCAGTTCCTGTTGACCGGCTTTGGGATTTAGTAAAAACAGCATGGATTTTTCCATATCGTTTTCCTCCAAAAAGACACAGGGTGGCCTATGGCCACCCTGTGGGAACAAGTTAGGATTCTGCGGGAGTTTCCTCAGGGGTTTCCTCCTGCGTGCCTTCCTCTGCGGGAGCTTCCTCCTCGGCAGTGGGCACAGTCTGGGCGATATTGCTCAGCAGGATGGCCTTGCTCTGATCGGCAGTCATGGGCACTTCGTCCTGAAGCTGGGTCAGCAGGTCGCCGACCTTCTGGTTTTTCACCATATCGGTGACCACTGTTCTCCAGTAGACCTCATCGCCCTCACCGGAGAAGTACATCACATGATAGCCATAAGAGGTCTTGACCACACCGGTGTCACCCACTTCGCGCTCCTCGGCAAAGCACCAGTCGTTGAACTCCGTGACCATCTGACCGGGATAAACATTCTCATACAGACCGCCGGTCTGCTGAGAGCCGGGATCTGTGGTATGCTCTGTAGCCAGAGTGGCGAAATTGTCTTCTGTGGGGTTTTCTTTCCACAGGCCGTAGATCCGCTCTGCCTCTGCCTCAGCGGCCGCCCATGCCTCCTCGGTAATGGAGGTCGTGCCGTCCTCGGCAGTGGTTTCTTCGGGCTTAATGAGAATATGGCGCACATCGACCATCTTCTGGTCGTTCTTTTCCAGACCGTAGTTGTTCTGGAGGGTCTCGGCGTTTTCGTCAAAGAACTCGTCCTGCTCCTTGGCGGTGACCTCCATATTGTCCTGCAGGTAGGTGATATATTCGTTGGCAAAAATATCCAGCTTGCAGAATTCCAGATAGCCCTCGGCGTCCACAGCAGGACCGTAGTATTCCTTCAGATAGGCGTCAATGGTATCGAAGCCATAGACCTGAACCTGCGCCGCCATCTGCTCTGCAAGGGTATCCACAGTTTTCTGCGTATCCTCGGACAGTTCAAAGCCTTCCTCCTGCGCCTTCTGGCTCAGGGCATTCATCTGATGGAAAATGGTGATACCACCGCTGAGCAGCACCTGCTCCCAGGTGTTGGTACCATCCATGCTCAGCTGTTCGTCCATACCCAGCTCGGGGTTGATGAGCATGGACAGATACATGCCGTAGGTGTTATAGAGGGTAGAGTACTGCTTGTCGTAGTAGTACAGCACGTTCCGGCTGTTCAGGACACTGTCCCCGCAGGTGGCGATGGGCGCATCCAGCAGAGCATCCATTTCCTCCTGCGTCATGATCACGGTCTGGCCGTTTTCGTCCAGATAGTCGTAGGTGTAAGTGCCATCCTCATTTTTGGTGTAGTGGACGGAGTAGGATTCATAGCCGTAGGCGTTGACATGGTGACCGGGGACGTTTTCCGCCAGCAGACCCTCAGGAGGGGCATCTTCCGCCCGGCCTCTGCCGATAAAGAACACAGCAGTCGCCACCAGAGCCAGAACTGCCACGACAGCCACAATGATCGCCCAGACAGGGGTTTTCTTCTTGGGCTGTTCCACTTCGGTGGTCTCTTCTACGATCTCCTCCACCACTTCGGTGACTTCCTCTGCCTGAACGGTCTCGTCCAGCTCTTCGCCACAGGCGGTGCAGAGGGTGTTTTCATCAGGATTGACTGCCTGACAGTGTTTGCAGATTTTCATGCAGATACACTCACTTTCTCCTTTGTCATATCTTAGTTAGTCTATCACAGGTATGGGGCTTTTGCAATGTGGCAGAACTGAACTTTTTGTAAACTTCCTAGGTCATGGCCGCCCGGTACTGCCTGACCAGCTCCTCCGTCAGCTTCAGGGGGTCTTCGCCCTGCCGGAGCTTCAGGCTCAGCAGGGGTTTTTCACTGCTGGCGGCAAAAAACAGGCGGTTTTTGTAGGCAGGCTCAGCGCAGACAGCGGAAATGGCGGAGAAATCGAAATTCTCCATGGTCAGCCAGACCGTGTCCGCCTTTTGCTCGATCTTGCTGATCCCGCAGGAGGCGGCCTTTGCCCGAAGCAGAGCCACCGCCACCAGATTGAGAACGCCCTTGGGGGGCTCGCCGTAGCGATCCACGATCTCATCCAGCAGTTCCTCGCTGTCTGCCTCTGTGCGGATGGCGGCCATACGCCGGTACAGATCCATCCGCTGTTCTCCGGAGGCCACATAGGTCTTGGAGATGTTGGCGGTGACGGACAGATCCGCCACGCACTCGGGCTCTTTTGCCCGTTCTTCGCCCCGTTCTTCCAGAACGGCGTCCTCCAACAGCTTCAGGTACAGATCGTAGCCTACGGACATCATGTGTCCCGACTGCTCCGCACCCAGCAGGTCGCCTGCTCCGCGAATTTCCAGATCCCGCATGGCGATCTTGAAGCCAGAGCCGAACTCCGCGAACTCCCGGATGGCGTTGAGGCGTTTTTCCGCCACCTCCGTCAGCACCTTTCCCTTGCGGAAGGTCAGATAAGCGAAGGCGTGACGACTGCTCCGTCCCACGCGTCCGCGCAATTGGTGGAGCTGTGCCAGACCCAGCCGGTCGGCATCCTCGATGATGAGGGTGTTGACATTGGCAATGTCGATGCCGGTCTCAATGATGGTGGTGCAGACCAGCACCTGAATCTCTCCGTCAGCCATGCGTTGCATGACGTCCCCCAACTGCTCCTGATCCATTTTGCCGTGAGCCACTGCCACCTCCACGCCGTTCAGGCGGTTTTTCAGCCGTGCGGCAGCCTGTTCGATGCTCTCTGTGCGGTTGTGTAGGTAGTAGACCTGCCCGCCCCGCTCCAGCTCCCGGCGGATGGCGTCGTCCAGTATCCGGTCGTCATGCTCCAGCACAAAGGTCTGCACCGGGTAGCGGTCGTTGGGGGGCTCTTCAATGGTGGACATATCCCGCAGACCGGACAGTGCCATGTTCAGTGTCCGGGGGATGGGTGTCGCCGACAGGGTCAGGACGTCCACGCCCACAGAAAGTTCCTTGAGCCGTTCCTTGTGGCTGACGCCAAACCGCTGTTCCTCATCCACGATCAGCAGTCCCAGACGCTTAAACTCCATGCCCTTTTGCAGGAGCTTGTGGGTGCCGATGACCAGATCTACGTGACCGGTGGCCAGATCGTGTAGGGTCTTTTTCTGTTGGGTGGGGGTGCGGAAACGGCTGAGCACGTCGATGTTCACCGGAAAGCCCGCAAACCGCTTCATGGCGGTGGCATAGTGCTGTTGGGCAAGGACGGTGGTGGCTACGAGAACCGCCACTTGTTTGCCGTCCAATATGGCTTTCATGGCGGCACGAAGCGCCACCTCGGTCTTGCCGAAGCCCACATCTCCGCAAAGAAGGCGATCCATGGGCACAGGCTGTTCCATGTCCTTTTTGATCTCCTCGATGCACCGGAGCTGGTCGTCGGTCTCGGCATATTCAAAGCTGTCCTCAAACTCCGCCTGCCAAGGGGTGTCGGCGGAAAAGGCGTAGCCGGGCAGACGTTTCCGGGCGGCATAGAGCTGGATAAGTCCTGCCGCCAGATCCTTGGCGGCGGCCTTGGCTCGGGCCTTGGTCTTTTGCCAGGTATCTCCGGAGAGCTTATTCAGGCGCACCGGGGCATCCTCGCCACCGCCGATATACTTGCTCACCAAGTCCAACTGTGTGGCGGGGACATAGAGCACATCCGTCCCCTGATAGGCCAGCTTCACATAGTCCTTGATCACGCCTCCCACCTTCATCTGCTCCATGGCCACATACCGTCCGATGCCGTGGAACTGGTGGACGACCAAGTCCCCGGGGGACAGATCGGCAAAGGAGTTGAGCTTTTGTCGGTTGGTGGGTTTTTTCCGGGCAGGACGGGCTTTTCGGCTCGGCTGTATGGTAAGCTGACCCTCTGTCAGCACCGCCAGACGGAGTGCCGGGTATTCCAGTCCTGCCGGCAGACTGCCGTCGGTCAGGAGAATCTCTCCCGCCTTGGGGAGGCTTTGCGCCGGGAACGCCAGTGTGGCAGTCAGTCCCTTTTCCTTCAGCATTTCCTGCAAGATCTCGCCCCGACGGCGGTTTCCGCACAGGACAAGACAGCGGAAGCCCGCTTTTTGGTAATGGGTCAGGTCGGAGACCGCCGTTTCCAGACTGCCTCCGTAGGAGGGAAGCTGTTTGCTGGTGATGCTGAGAAGCTGTTTCGGTGGCATGGCCTCCGGATAGGCGGAGGCAAGAAAGGAATCCAGATAGACCGCCGGTCTGCCGGAGAGAGCTTCACAGAGCTGGTCTAAATCGGCGCTCAGGTCGCACAGCTCTCCGCACAGACTGCCGGACTGCAAAAAGCTGTCGAGCTCCAGTCCAAACTGCTCCTGCCGGGCCTTATCTGCCCGCTTCAGTGCGCCGTGGTCGCAAAACAGCACCAGAGCGTCTTTGGAGATATAATCACAGGCGGGGGCAAACTCCGGATATATCAGTGCCATATACCGGTCTGCCGCCGGAAAACTCAGGGCGTTTTCCAACTTTTCCAAGTCCGTCTCCAAGGTGCGGAGCAGGGCTTCATGGGGATTTTTCCGGCGTTTCTGCCGGGCGATCAGACTGCGGATGTCCTCGCACAGTCCTGCCACGCCCTCCGGGTGCAGATGGGGAGCGGTCTCCGCCACAGGAAGCAGTACCGCTTCTTCCATATTCTCCGTCCGCCGTTGGGTAATGGGGTCAAACCACCCCATGGCGTCCAGTTCATCCCCCCAGAATTCCGCCCGAATGGGGTCGTCAAAGGCAGGGGAGTACACATCCAGTATTCCGCCACGGATGGAAAACTGTCCCACGCCCTCCACCAGAGCGGTGCGGGCGTAGCCGGAGGCGGTGAGCTTTTGGGCAAGCTCCTCCATGTCGTAGGTCGCCCCGCATTTTAAGGTCACGGTGGCGGAAAACAGCACCGACCGGGGCATGGTACGCAGACTCAGGGCTTCCAGAGAGGCCACCATGATCCGGGTTTTGCCGGAGGCCAAATCGTACAGCCGGCGAAGCCGTCTTTGCTCCCAGCCCCGGGAAACCACACTGGCTTCATAAAAGGTAAATTCCCTTGCGGGAAGAAGCTCCGGGGTCTGCCCCAGAAATGAAGCCAGCTCCTGCTGTACCCGCTGGGCGGCCAGATCGTCCTGACAGATCACCAGCACAGGGCGCTCTGCGTCCCGGCACAGGGCGGATATTACATGACTGCGGGAAAGCTGTCCCACTCCGGACAGAGCTGTCACCTGTCCTGCCTGCACATGGGACAGGATGCTCCGATATTCAGGAAGTTCGTTCAGGACACTGAGCAGATGTTCCATATTCGCTCCTTTCCGGGAATGTCCACATGGCAACGCGGACGAGGCAGTTTTGCCCCGTCCGAATTTGGTTTTATTTGCAATTATTTGCCGTTATAGGTCGAAGATGCCTTGTCAATACCCTGTTCCACCACAGCCAAAGTTGCTTCCATGGCATTTTTCAGGGCGGGAGCCAGAGCCTTTTCCTCCTGCGCGGAGAATTTGCTCAACACCCAGTCAGCCAAATCATAATCCGGGTGGGGCTTTTCCCCCACGCCTACCTTTACCCGGGGAAACTGGTCTGTCCCCAGACTTTGGATAATGGATTTGATGCCATTGTGACCACCGGCAGAGCCGTCCCGCCGGATGCGGATACGCCCCACAGGCAGGGAAATATCATCGAAAACCACCAGAATATGCTCCGGCTTGATTTTATAGTAGGTGGCCAGTGCGGACACCGCCGCCCCGGACAAATTCATATAGGTCTGAGGCTGGACCAGCAGGAGCTTGCGCCCCCCACGGCTGACCTGCCGGGTCAGAGCCCGGAACTTCAGCCGGTCGATCTTGGTGCTGAGCTCCTCCGCCAACAGATCCGTGACCCGAAAGCCCACATTGTGGCGGGTACGGTCATACTCTTTGCCGGGATTGCCCAGACCTACGATCATCCAGTCCTCGCCGGAAGTTCTGCCGAACATCAGAACATCACCGACAGGGAGACCTCGTCATAGGTACGCTGGATGGCCTCCGCGAACATGGGAGAAACGTCCAGGAACTTGATCTTTTTGCCCGTGTAGCCCTCGGGGCAGGGGATGGTGTTCAGGAAAACCATTTCCTCGATGACACTGTTTTCGATGCGCTCGATGGCAGGGCCGGAGAGCACAGCGTGGGTAGCGGCGGCATAGACCTTGGTCGCGCCCTTATTGTAGATGGCCTGCGCGGCGTTGCACAGAGAGCCGGCGGTATCCACCATATCGTCAAAGAGGATGCACTCCTTGCCCTCTACGTCGCCGATGACGTTCATGACCTCACAGCAGTTGGCCTTTTCCCGGCGCTTATCCACAATGGCAAGACCCATGCCCATTGTGTTGGCAAAGGTACGGCTTCTGGCCACAGAACCCACATCGGGGGAGACCACCACCATATCTTCATGGGTGGCGGCGAACTTTTCCAGATAGTAGTTGGCAAAGACGATATTGCCATGCATATTGTCCACGGGGATGTCAAAGAAGCCCTGAATCTGGGCGGCGTGCAGGTCCATGGTCAGGACACGGTCAGCGCCGGCGGCCTCGATCATGTTGGCGACCAGCTTGGCGGAGATGGGGTCACGACCCTTGGACTTGCGATCCTGACGGGCATAGCCAAAATAGGGCATAACGGCGGTGATACGACCGGCGGAAGCCCGCTTGCAGGCGTCGATCATGACCAGCAGTTCCATCAGGTTGTTGTTCACCGGCTTGCAGGTGGACTGGACCAAAAATACGTCCGAGCCACGGACAGTCTCGTTGATGGAGACGGACACTTCGCCGTCGGCAAAGGTGGTGACGGTGGAGCTGCTCAGAGGCAGACCCAGTGCCTTGCACACGCCCTCAGCAAAGGGACGGTTGGCGTTGGCGCAGAGAATTTTGACATCTTTTCCGTGAGAGATCATGGCGCATAATCCTTTCTTTCTGGCCTTTTTCTTTCTATACACGCGGGCTTGCCCGCAAAAATCACAAAAGAAGATTCTGCTAGGTTAAGTATACCAAAGAAACCCATTTTTGTATAGATGAATTTCCTGTAAAAACAGAGATTTCCCCCGGGTTTTCCGGGGGAAATTTGCGCGATATGTGCAAAAAAGAGGGTGGGGCATCCTTGTGACCGGTCATGGCACGCCCCGTGCTCTCTTGCCTCCCGCCGGCTCTCCTCCGGCGGGTACGGTCGGTCAGCTCCTCCATCGCTTCCCGAGCCACTCTCTCCTTCGGGGGCTCTCCATCCCCCGCATCGGATGGTCTCAGTATACGGCAGACTCTGCGCAAATACCATCGAAAACAGGGAGGTGACCACAAGAATTTGTGAAAATTTTTCCTATTGGCTACAAGATGTTGAAAACTTTGTGGAAATGTGGAGAACTCTGGAGCGGGCAGACAAGAAATTTTCTCGTAGGGGCGGGCATTGACCGTCCGCCTGAATACATAAAAAATCAGGGAACGGCGATGTTCCCTGATGATATAAAAGCTAGCGAATTTCCAGCAGGCGTTCCACCGGAACATCCAATACCTTGGCTACATCCAGAAGCAGACCGACAGTTGGCTTGGAGTACGCCGTTTCCACCCGCTGAATATGATTGCGGGTGCACCCGATCATCTCTGCCAGTTGTTCCTGTGTCAAGCCCTGCTCCTTGCGATAGCGCATGATATTCAGACCGATTTGGATATAGTCCTTATAATGCTTGTCCATAAGCGCACCCCCATTGGCTTTATTTTATCGACAAAGCAGATGAAGTTCGCCCACGCAGTTTGAGCAAATACTCATGTCTGGTTGTATTTTGCACAATTCTATGTTATTATACAATTAAAAATGGGCATTTACAGAGAAAGGGTGGTATGGATGGACAATACATTTGAATTGGCATTTGAGGACTTTCTGGAGGGAAAGGCATATGACCGGGCAGAACAGGCGATGTTTGACCTTGTGCGGGCTGCGTTTATGGCCGGATGGCAGGCTGGCAGAGAAACACCCATGCTTTCTGACGAAAAGTCTTAAGAACAAAAGGAACGACCATAGTCGTTCCTTTTGCATTTTTCGGGCGACCGATGGTCGCCCCTACCAACAGAGCAGAGAACAAGCAGTCCGCCGGGGTTGGCGGACTGCTTGTTCTCTTATTTCGCGTATTCCACAGCTTTGGTCTCGCGGATAACATTGACCTTGATCTGACCGGGGTATTCCAGCTCGGATTCGATCTTCTTGGCCAGCTCTCTGGCAAGCAGGATCATGTTGTCCTCGGTGACCTCCTCGGGCTTGACCATGATACGGACCTCCCGACCGGCCTGAATGGCGAAGGACTTTTCCACGCCGGGGTAAGAGCCGGTCAGCTCCTCCAGCTTCTCCAGACGGCGGATGTAGTTTTCCACATTTTCTCGTCTTGCGCCGGGGCGGGCGGCGGAGATGGCATCAGCGGCCTGCACCAGACAGGCGATAACCGTCTGCGCCTCCACGTCGCCATG
>JAZSAW010000013.1:0-2737 GCA_045602105.1 Candidatus Avilachnospira sp. | reverse complement strand
GGCCTAAGTAACAGCTTTGCAGCAATTCCCGGAAGGGCGGTCCGTCCAGCTGCAGGGCACTGCGGGAGATGAAGTTCAGATACCGCAGACCCACCCGCTCAAAATAGGCCGGGTCATAGGTGCGGATAAAGGCTGCCAGAGGCTGATCCAGAAGTCCCGCGAACTCCTCCCATGCGTGGTAGCGGTTGCAGGACAGGGAGATAAAGTTCCGGGTCAGATTGATGCGGTATCGGTTGTCGGCGGTACGGAACTGGTAGTTGGTCACAGGCTTCTGAGGCTCGACTCTGGGCGGCCCCCCGGGTATCTGCACCACCTTGGGCGGTACTTGCTCCTGCCGGACCTCATATTGGGGAAATACATCCCGAATGGCATCCTGAAAGTCCGCCGGCTCTTTCGCGTCAATGGACAAAATGGTGGGAAAACGAAGCTGACAGATGACCTCCATCAGCTGATTATTTCCATAAATACAGCGTTCTTCCTGAGAAAACATCACACGCACCTCTTGGGTTTTTTCTTTATTATAACGGCTTTGCGTGCAAATGACAACTGTGTTCGCCCGATGGCCAACTCAGTGTTCCTCCTCTTCTTCTTCCTCATCCTGCAAATACAGTTCCTCACATTCCTGCTGAGCAGTAATAATCAGACGAATGGCTTCCTCGGAAGCTCGCATCATTTTCAAATATAGTTCCTTGTAATCCGGCATACACCGTCACCCCCGTATACCGCAATATATATCATTTTGTTATATATGTCAATATAGCAGAATGTTTTGTCTATACTTTTGCATAGAGGAAAGGAAGATGCAAAAGTATGTACCACAGGATTCGGGACTTGCGCGAAGATAGCGACTTATTTCAAAAGGATATAGCACAATATCTTGGATGTTCGCAGGTTTGCTATTCCCTTTATGAGAATGGAAAGCGGGACATTCCTACAGATGTTCTTATCAAGCTCAGTGCTTATTACAACACTAGCGTGGACTATTTATTGGGGCTTACTGAGGTAAAGAATCCCTATCCCCGCAAGAAATAAAGGCAGGAAATACCCCTTATGGAGAAATACCAGCGAATACGTGATTTGCGGGAAGATGCAGACCTGACACAAAAGGAAGTCGGCGCAGCCATCAATATTCCACAGAGAACGTATGCCTATTATGAAAGCGGACAGCGGATGATCCCACCTGAGGTATTATGCGCTCTGGCGGATTTTTACCGGGTATCCGTAGATTATATTCTGGGCAGAACAAATAAGAAAGGCTCCCCCTGAGGGGAGCCTTTGATTTTTACTGTTTTTCGTGCTCGATGAGCTTCCATGTGGCCTCGATGAGGTTTTTGAACATGGGATTTTCCATAGCCCGGATGACGAAGCTCTGGCGGGGGGAGTTGATGTCCTCGCCGGAGATCTGGAACATTCCGTTGTCATCGCAGAGTTTCCGCAGACGCTCCAGCTGTGCCATGGTGTTCCGGGTGGGCATATAGGTCACGGCAGTGACGCCCTCCTCTTTCAGGCAGGCAAACACATCGTCCAGATAATCGTCCTCGAACTTCTGGGCTTTCTTGTCGCCGGTGACGGAATCGCCCACGTCGCCCAGATAGGCGTAGCAGAGGATGGCATCCACTTCCCTGCAAAGCTCTACAAGAGCCTTGACTGTGGGGCACTCGTCGGTGGCATCGATATAAATTTTCGGCACAAAGGCACTCTTGAGGATGCCCAGCAGATCATACTCATAGAAGGGATAAGCCGTATCCAGCATCTGCTGAGTCTGCTTTTCGGAGAGGGTCAGACCGATCTTGGTCAGGTAGTCCACCATGGACTGTCCCTTGCCGGCCTTGTTCACCATCTCGATGGCAACGGCGTACATGATATGACGCTCCGTGACACCGCCACCCTCGTGACCCATGGACAGGGGCAGGACGTCCTTGTCGTAGTCCAGATTCATGCCCAGCAGGTCGTTGATCTTGGCGATCATCTTCCGGTTGCGCACATTCCGTGCCTGCCGGTAGGGCTCGAAGAACTCCGTCAGCCGTCCGATCTTATCATGGGGGACAGACTGGATGGTCATGTAACTGCAACCCACCTGATCGGGGTTGTTGGTACGGCGACCTGCCAGACGTGTGCCGTCCATGGTGGCACGGCACTCCATGCCAATGGTCACAGGGATGTCCACCAGCTTGGCGGCCTCCAGAAATTCCTCCGCGCCGGAAATGCTGTCATGGTCAATGATACCGGCGGTGCACAGACCCTCCATCCGGGCGGCATAGACCGCGGCGGTGGGGGAATAGGGGGAGAAGGAATAGGTGGTGTGGATGTGGTTGTTGATGTACTCCGGCACCATAGGGGGGAACTGGGTGGTCTTGAGCACCTGCTTCAGATTTTCCAGACGCTCCGCCTTGGTGGGGGCATTGAGCAAATTGAGAATGTTGATGTCGATCATAAGGCTTCTCCTTAGTTCAGCATGACCTGACCGCCGGTGACGGGGATGGCCTGACCGGTCTCATACTTCTGCTCCACGCAGTACATAACGGCGCAGGCAACGTCTTCGGGCAGACAGCCACGATCCATGGGGACTTTGGATTCGTAGAAACGGCGGACGTCCTCCACAGTCTTTGCGCCGGGCACTTTGCCGGCTTCCAGATACTGGACGAACAGACCGCGGACAGGGTCGCTCCACAGAGGACCGTCCAGATAGTTGCCGGGGCAGATGGCGTTGACCTTGATGTTGTAGGCGGCCAGCTCC
>JAZSAW010000012.1:0-4662 GCA_045602105.1 Candidatus Avilachnospira sp. | reverse complement strand
TGGACAAGCTGATCCGCAGCAGCTATGCGCTGTTGGGTCTCATTTCCTTCCTGACCGCCGGTTCTGACGAATGCCGTGCCTGGACCATCAAGCGTGGCACAAAAGCACCTCAAGCCGCCGGTAAGATCCATACGGACTTTGAGCGTGGCTTTATCCGCGCGGAGGTTATTGCCTTCGAGGACATGAAGGAATGCGGCACTATGGCCAATGCCAAAGCAAAGGGCTTAGTCCGCAGCGAAGGCAAGGAATATGTCATGAAGGACGGCGACATCGTCAACTTCCTGTTTAACGTGTAAAAATATAATTTGAAGGCATCCGCCCATGGCGGATGCCTTCAGTCTCCGACGGCCAATGCTTTCGTCCGATCACAAAAGCATTGGATGAAAAAGATCGTAGGGGGAGGGCGTTGAGTGTCGCGCTCCCGCGCGCCAAATTCACTCTCCCCCTACGACCCCCTCCCGACGCGCTTATTTGCTGTTGCATACCGCGTAGAACTGCCTGCACATACAAAAGCCGACCTGCGGATACTCGCAGATCGGTTTTATATCTTGATTGGGATCTCTTTGGTGATGGCGATGGTCTCCGGGGTGACGGCACATTCCACGGCTTTGATGTGAACGCCGGAGTTTTCCGCCTCCTGCAGGGTACGGGCGAAGTCCGGGTCGTGGGCTATGTTGGGGGTAAAA
Source organism: Candidatus Avilachnospira sp. (assembly GCA_045602105.1). GTDB lineage: Bacteria > Bacillota > Clostridia > Oscillospirales > Oscillospiraceae > Avoscillospira. The sequence continues at coordinate 3,976 of JAZSAW010000012.1, read as the reverse complement.
TACAAAACGTCTGACATTTGTACCACAAACAGTACCCATGACTCATAACCCTGCCGGACTGCTTGCTGAAGCTCCCTCAGGTGCTTTGTGCCTCGCTGGGTAGGTGCATCGGGGAAGCTGACTACCCCATCCTGCTCCAAGGTCACGCCCTTGACCTCCACGAAGCCTTTCCGCGCCCCGACCTCATAGTACAGGTCAAACCGGGAGCTACCAAAAGTCTGCTCAGCCTTGACCAGTTCCGGCACAAATCCCAGACCGCCTTGGTTTACATAATCATACGCCAGCTTATTGGGCACTTGGGAATCCATATTTACCAACCGCTCCCCTTTTTGGACAGCGATCAGGCTGAATTCCGTTTTCCGCCCGGGGTCATCATGGTGCTGACACCAGACTGTCACGCCGGGGATAAGCAGTTCCCGGCATCTGCCGGTATTTTTCACATGGCAGATCTCCTCTTTACCGGCGATCTTCACATGGGCAATAAAACGGTTGGGCCGGGCACGAAATGTACCCGGCACCATGTTGGGATAGGTTATCATGCGGTTTTGGCCTCTTTCAAAGCCTTGCGCTCCTCCTTGGTCTTGCAGAACCGCTCCAGCACAGGGACGAAGAGAATCGACACCAGACAGGCGGTAAAGCCACCGTTATACAGCAAATAGCCACCGTGGAGATCGGGCACGCAGACCACCAGCACATAGTGAAGCATACCTGCTACCAGGCCGGCAAACCAACCGTACTTGCCCACCATGGGGCTCATGCCGTTGGCGTAGCAGACGCCGATAAGGATGGCCTGGGCGTTGATGGCTCTGGGGAAGGTCTCACCCACAAACAGAGCCTCAGCCACAAAGGACATGACCACATAGCCCACCAGAATGGGCCAGACATTGCCGGGATGCGAACCGGCAACAGCAGTGCAGACCATACACAGGACAAGACCCGCGGTCACACCGTTGAGCTCGCCGCCCACGAGGGTGTAGTAGAGCATGATGAACAGGCCGAAAATGCCAATATTCATCAGGGACAGAGCACCGCCAAACTCCGCGGAGAAGTCGGTCTTATGTCCGGAGGACTTGAGAAGCTGTCCGTAGCCCCGGAAGCTCCAGCCGTTTTTCCACAGACCCAGCACCAGACACAGGACAAACAACGCACCGAAGAAGCTATAAAACACCACAGGCTGAGCCACAAAGCCGGCAGTTGCCGGAGGCAGATCCACGCCACGCATGGTATAGAGCACTGCCCGCAGGAAGAATGCCATCATGCCCAGAGGCAGGGCTGCAGAATACAGAGAGAAGCCCTTATGCGCGTTGGGTGCATAAGCACAGCCTGCAGGGGTAAAGAATCCAAAGAACAGACCCACGCACAGACCCAAGATCACAGAGGCAATAGAATAACCCTCGATCATCTCTGTAAACGGATAGCGCAGGAACATCTCTGTGACCAGAGGTGCCGCACCTGTGGCAAAGAGCATGAAATTCACATTCTTGCCCAGAGGCTCACGCTTCACCAGACAGTACAGAGCCACGCCCAGAGCGCAGGGAATGAGATTGAACACATTCATGCCCCAGAAGCAGAAGCCCTGTGTCAGGGAGAAGGCCAGGAAGGACACGCCGTTGAGGGGTGCGCCGGGAAGCTGATACAGCAGGCAGCACAGCAGGCTCACCAGAAAGGCGTTGGCAAAGGTGGCGGACACACCGCCTACCCGGAAGTAGTCTGTGACCACCTTGCCGGGAGTGGTATAGATGGCTTTCAGACCATCCAGCATAGTCGCCCGGTCAGGGCTGACCAGTGCCATGACCAGAAACGCGAAGGTATACAGCCAGAATACCAGCCTCAGGGTCTTGCCGGCATCCAGATTTTTCCATTTTTCGTTCATTTGTATCACCTCATGGAGTAAAAAAGCAGCCCAAGCAAGGCCGGGCTGCTTTTCAGTTTACAAAGAATTACGCGTTCATTCTCTTGGCCGCTTCGACCACATGGCCGATCAGCACAGAGGTAGTAACTGCGCCAACACCACCGGGAACGGGGGTAATGGCTTCCACGATGGGCTCAACTTCTTCAAAGACGGCGTCACCGGCGATACCGCCCTTGCCACCCTTGGCGTTGATCTTCTCAGCGTCCCAGTTGATGGAGACGTCCACCACGATCTGACCGGGACGGACATAGTCCTTGGTCAGGCTCTTGAGGACACCGGCGGCGGAGATGAGAATATCCGCCTCACGGGTCACTGCGGGCACATCCTTGGTACGGGTGTGGCAGACAGTGACTGTGGCGTTCTTGCCCATGAGCATCATGGCGGCGGGCTTGCCGACCACCAGAGACCGGCCGATGACCACGGCCTTCTTGCCGGTGCAGTCGATGCCGTAGTGGTCGAGAATCTCCATGCAGGCGGAGGGGGTGCAGGGGGCGAAGCCCAGTTCCTTGCCCATAAACACACCGGCATTGGAGCCGTCGGTCATGCCGTCCACATCCTTGCGGGGGTCAAGACGGTTGCAGATCTCGTCCTGATCGGCCTTCAGGTGCTTGGGCAGGGGACGGAACATCAGAACGCCGTGGATCTTATCATTGGCGTTGATCTCATCGATGACCTTCAGCAGTTCTTCCTTGGAAACATCTTCCGGCAGGACGAACTTCTCCACGGCCACGCCCAGAAGCTCGGCACGCTTGGAAGCGCCGGTCTCATAGCTCAGATCGTCGGGACGCTCGCCACAGCGGACGATGCCCAGAGTGGGCTGCACGCCCTTGGCCTTCAGCGCCTCACAGTCCGCGATAATGCGGGCGTTGAGCTTTTCATTTACTTCCTTAGCCAGCAACAGTTTTGCCATAGCTTTTACCTCTCTTACTTAAAAAATCCGGCCTTGACGGTCTCAAAGATCTCGTCAGCCATTTTGCCGTACTGCTCCAGCATAGCCAGACACTTGGCATTGGTGGCCTCAGCCACTTCCCGGTTCTTCAGGGTCTTGGTGTTGATAAAGACATTGAGAGAGGCGGCCTGCAGGGCGGCCTTGACGCAGACTGCGCCACAGCCGGCATCAGAAACCGCAAGACGGCTTCCCTTTTCGGCAAAGACCTGAATGGCCTCCATAGCCTCACAGCACAGCTCCATGATCTTTACAGGGGTGGAGCAGGCGACCATAGTGGCCTCCTCCATAATGGTATCCCGGTTGGGATCATCCTTGGGGATGCCATAGGCCTTGGCCAGAGGCACGAAGTTGATCTCATCGGCCTCCACCTGATTCAGCAGTTCGGTCTGCAGGGCATCGCACTTGGCCTTCAGGGCGATGATCTCCTCCTCCACATCGGCATACTTCTTCTTGCCGACAGTGAGAGAGCCGACCATGTTACCCAGAGCCGTGCCGATGGCGCCCACCAGAGCGGCGGCACCGCCACCACCGGGAGCAGGCTCATTGGACGCCAGAACTTCCACGAACTTCCGGCAGGATTCCAATGTCATATCCATAGTAATTTTCCTCTCCTTCAATGGAATGTTTCGGTATAACGATACTGATTGAAATTTTACCATCTTTCCATTGGAATGTCAATACATATCTGCGCTTCCGTTGACTTTTTTCCGGCACCTGTGATAAGATACAAAAAAAGACATTCACAACGCAGAAGGGGAAAGGGCATGGAACAACTAGTTAAGAGAATCAAGCTGTACCTGTTTGATATGGACGGCACCCTATATTTGGGGGAACAGTTGTACCCTTTTACTAAGGAGCTGTTGGCGGAGATCCGCAGAATCGGCGGAAAGTATCTGTTTATGACCAACAATTCCTCCAAAAGTGTGGCGGATTATATTAAAAAGCTGAAAAGAATGGGTATTGAGGCCGACTGCGAGGATTTTATCACCTCTTCCCAAGCCACCGCTTACTATTTGAAGGAGCATCATGCCGGAAAAACCTTGTATGTCTGCGGAACAAAATCCCTCGTCGCGGAGCTAGAAGAAGAGGGCTTCGCCGTTACCACGGATGTGGAT
>JAZSAW010000011.1:0-5320 GCA_045602105.1 Candidatus Avilachnospira sp. | reverse complement strand
GACTACAAGGGTATCAACGTGGCTCAGGATACCGAGCTTCGTAACCAGTTCCGTGCCGCTGAAGTAGAGTATACCGTTGTGAAGAACACTCTGACCCGCTTCGCCGCCAACAAGATCGGCTACAGCGAGTTCGATGAACTGCTCAATGGCACTACTTCCATGGCCTGTACCACCGGCGACCCCATCGCTCCTGCCCGTATCGTGAGCGAGTTCGCCAAGAAGAACAAAGACATCATCACCATCAAGGGTGGTATGGTCGAAGGCAAGGTTCTGACTGTTGAAGAACTGAAGGCTTTCGGCGAACTGCCTTCCAAGGACGCACTGGTCGCTCAGGTACTCGGTACGTTCCTGGCCCCCATCAGCAGTCTGGCCTTCGTTCTGGCTCAGATCCGCGACACCAAGGGCGATGCTCCCGCAGAAGAGCCCGCTGCCGAGGTCGTCGAGGCTGCCGCAGAACCCGCTGCTGAACCTGCTGAAGCTCCCGCAGAGCCCACCGCAGAAGCTTAATTTACGAAATTCAATTTTACATTTGGAGGTAACTTAAAATGGCATCCGAAAAGATTACTGCTCTCGTAGAAGAAGTTAAGTCCCTGACCGTTCTGGAACTGTCCGAGCTGGTCCACACTCTGGAAGAAGTCTTCGGCGTTTCCGCCGCTGCCGCTGCTGTTGCTGCTCCCGCCGCTGGCGGCGCTGTTGCTGCTGAAGAGAAGACCGAGTTCGATCTGGTCCTGAAGTCCGCCGGCGCCAACAAGATCGGCGTCATCAAGGTTGTCCGCGCTCTGACCGGCCTGGGCCTGAAGGAAGCCAAGGACATCGTCGACAACGCTCCCAAGACTCTGAAGGAAGCTATGTCCAAGGAAGATGCCGAGAAGGCAGCTGCCGAGCTGAAGGAAGCCGGCGCCGAGGTCGAAGTGAAGTAATTCACTCCCCTAATGAATTACCAGATGGCAATTTCAATTGCCATCTGGTTTTTCTTTGTCCAAAAAACAGATTAGTTTTGTGATATTATCACGGAACTCCGGTAAAATATCTCCTAGAATACAGACATAAACAAAAGGAAATCCAAGGAGGTATTATTTATGCGTTTAAAAGATAAAGTAGCCATTATCACTGGTGGAAGTCGTGGTATCGGCTTTGCCACTGCCCAGCGGTTTTTAGAAGAAGGCGCAACGGTGATCATCGCCGCCAGCTCCCCTGCCAATGCAGAAAAGGCTGCGGAAAAGCTCCGTGTGCTTCATCCCAATGGCCGTATTCTGGGTATCAGCCCCGATCTTTCCTCTCTGGAGTCTGTGCGCCAAGCTTTTCAGGATGTTGTCCAGCGGTTCGGCAGTCTGGATATTCTGGTCAACAATGCCGGTTTATCGGAGAGCACACCCTTTGACCGATACACTGAGGAGACCTTTGACCGGGTCATGGATCTCAACGTCAAAGGAGTATTCAATGCTTCCCGGGCAGCCAGCGAACAGATGATACAACAGGGCTCTGGTGTGATTCTCAACACCTCCTCCATGGTCAGCATCTACGGTCAACCCAGTGGTATCGCCTACCCCACTTCCAAGTTCGCTGTCAACGGTTTTACCCTCTCTCTGGCCAGAGAGCTTGGACCAAAAGGTATCCGGGTCAACGCTGTGGCACCGGGTATCACGGAAACAGATATGATGAAGGCTGTCCCCAAAGAGGTTATTGATCCTATGATTCGGCAGATCCCTCTAGGGCGTCTTGGGCAGCCGGAGGACATCGCCAATGCTTTTGTTTTTCTGGCATCTGATGAAGCTTCCTATATCTCCGGCGTCATCCTGCAGGTAGACGGTCTGGCAAGAACGTAACAAAAATCCGGCACAAATGTGCCGGATTTTTCACAGCTTCACATGGAAAGCCACTTCCCGCGCGCCTTTGCGGGGGTCATCAAACTCCAGAACGGATGCCCGACAAATGGCGTCCTCGCCGAATTTGTCCCGGATGGCATCTACGGCTGTATCCAGTTTTTCCAGCCGATCCATCCGTTTTCCGTCAAACAGGTCATACTGGCGGTAGGGCTCGTGGGACACCTTTCCCATCTGCACCCCCAGCTGTCTGAGGGGTGTTTTGCCATCCCAGACCCGGTCCATGATCTGGCAAACAGCCCGATAGATCTCCATGGTGCTGTTGGTGGCAGAGGAAAGCTGTTTTTGACTGGAAAAATTCTCAAAGGAACTGGTGCGCAGCTGCACCGATACACATCGTCCTGTCTGCCCATCATGGCGCATCCGCCCTGCCACTGTTTCGCACAGGCTCAGCAGAACTCTCTGGGCGCAGACCCGGTCGGTCACATCCCATGGGGTAGTCATGGCGTTGCCATAGCCCTTATTTTCCGTTGCTTCTGCCTGCAAAGGATCGCTGTTTCTGCCATTGGCCAGATGCCAGACTGCCTCCCCATGCTTATGCAGTTTCCTGCGCAGCTGCATAGGGTCTGCCTGTGCCAGTTGCCCGATGGAGCGAATCCCCATTTGATGAAGCTTTTCCTCCGTGGCCCGTCCCACAGAAAACAGCTCCCGCACAGGAAGCGGCCAGAGTTTTTCCTCGATTTCCCAGGGAAATAAAGTCAGAACTTTATCGGGTTTTTCCAGTTCCCCTGCCATTTTCGCCAGTATTTTATTGGAAGATATGCCGATATTCACGGTAAAGCCCAATTCCCGATGTATCCGGTCTTTCAGCCACTGGGCAGCCAAAACAGGACTGCCGTACAGTCGCTGAGAGCCGGTCATATCCACCCACGCTTCGTCCACGGAAAACTGCTCCACCACGGGAGAGACCTCCCGGAGCAGAGCCATCAGCTTGGCGGAGGCAGACAGATAAAGCGCATAATCCGGCTCCGCCACCACCAGCTCCGGACATTTATCCCGCGCCATTCCCAGAGGCTCACCGGTGGTGATCCCGAATTTCTTTGCCGGCATACTCTTTGCCAGCACGATGCTCCGGCGGGAATCCTTCTGGGTAGCAATGACCGAGGGCACATCCCTTAAATCAAAATCCTCTCCCAGAACACTGCAACGATAGGCCGCCGTCCACGAAAGAAATGCGCTGTTGACATCGATATGGAAAATGATTCGTTCTGCCATAATCAGTAAATTCTCCGAAAAAGCACCCATTTATGGGTGTTTATCGTATATTTTAGCTCATATAAATGCTCTTTTTCCTGCTCATAGGCCTTGCAGAGATAGAGTATGGCGGAAATGCCCACGAACTCCACTTTCCGCACATCCGTGACCTGCCGGATATGGACCGTGTGCAGACCGTGCTCCTCATCCTCATAGCGAAACCGCAGGGGTTTCAGCTCCCCGCCTGCATCACAGTGAACGATCACCTGTATGGGCCAGTTTTCCCGTTCCATGCTCTCACCTCCCGATTTATTCTAGCACATTTGTTCGAAAATAGCAAGGGCTATCCGCAGGTAAATCCCGGCAGTCTTCCCTTTTATATTTGACAGTTTAGGCTTTGCATTTTGCGGGAAATATGATATACTGATAGTCCAGCGAGGTGATACCGGCATGGCAAAAGACGGCGTGAAGATCATCGCCAAGAACAACAAGGCGTATCATGAATATTTCGTCGAGGACAAGTATGAGGCCGGCATCGAGCTGTTCGGCACAGAGGTCAAGTCCATCCGTCAGGGCACGATGCATCTGAAAGAAGCATGGTGCCAGATCAAGGACGGAGAGCTGTGGATCAAGCAAATGCACATCAGTCCCTACGAGCAGGGCAATATCTTCAACAAAGATCCCCTGCGTCCCCGCAGACTGCTGATGCACAAGCGGGAGATCCATACGCTGTTCGGCAAGGTCAAGCAGGACGGTTACTCCCTCATCCCCTTGTCGGTGTATCTCCGTGGCTCTCGGGTCAAGGTGGAGATCGCACTGGCCAAGGGCAAAAAGCTCTATGACAAACGCGATGACGCGGCACAGAAGGATGCCAAACGGCAGATCGACCGCGCCATGAAGGAAAGGAACGTGAGATAATGGCAAATCCCATTGTAACGATTCAAATGGCCGGTGGCGGTAAGATCGTTGCCGAGCTGTATCCTGAGGTTGCGCCTCAGTCTGTGCGGAACTTCATTTCCCTTGCCAAAAAGGGCTACTACAACGGTCTGATCTTCCACCGGGTCATTTCCGGCTTTATGATTCAGGGCGGTTGCCCTCAGGGCACAGGCATGGGTGGCCCCGGCTACTGCATCAAGGGCGAATTCCAGCTCAACGGCGTGAAGAACTCCATCTCCCATGAACGTGGCGTTCTGTCCATGGCCAGAGCCCAGTCCCCCAACTCCGGTGGCAGTCAGTTCTTTATCATGCATGAAGACGGCGATTTTCTGGACGGTCAGTATGCCGCCTTTGGTCGCGTGACTGAGGGTATGGATGTGGTGGATGCCATCGCAGCCGTTAAGACCAACGGTCAGGATCGCCCTCTGACAGAGCAGAAGATGGAATCCGTCACTGTCGAGACCTTCGGCGAGGAATATCCCGAGCCGGAGAAGCTCAAAGACCCCTACGGTCGTTTCTAATTCGTACATCCCCATGGTGGCGGTCAGTTCCACCGTGGGGTCATATGGGGCTGCACTGGTTTCGACGGGGATAGTGAGGCCGGATAAGCGGGCAGAGGTGTCTAACCTCTTTAAACCGGGCAACTTTTTTTAATTAACTGACAACGAAGAATTCGTTCTGGCTGCTGCTTAATTAGCGGCCCATCCGCCCCGGAAGGACCACGAGCCGGGCTCGGGTGTGATTTGAGTGGTGACCGTGCGGCGGGAAAGAGTTGACCCGCCCATGCATGATGACTCTACCAAGCCAAGGAGTGTGTTTGTTCACGCCATGGTAAGGGAATGTAAATAACAAACTCCGCCCGAAGAAAGTCTTGTCAAGTTATTTTCGGACAGGGGTTCGATTCCCCTCAGCTCCACCATAACAAGCAAATACGAACTCTGCATATTGTGCGGAATGTATTTGTGGTCGCAACAGAGGAAGACCCAAGGTTATAAGCCTTGGGTCTTCCTCTGTTATAGGGACATGTAAAGCAATAACATTAAGTCAAATAAAGAAGTTATTTATTGTTCTATTTTCGATTATATGTTCATATTTTATTTACATTATACCGCTGGACAAACCCCCATATATTGTATATAATCGGATTAGCACTCTTATCATTAGAGTGCTAATCCGATTTATTTCCCCAAGGAGGAATTTTATCGAATATGTATAAAGAGAGAGAAAATGCCATTTTGGAGCTTGTTGAAAAATTCGACATCACTCCTACCATGTTCAAGAATGCATCAGAGAAGTACCATCACTTG
>JAZSAW010000010.1:0-3851 GCA_045602105.1 Candidatus Avilachnospira sp. | reverse complement strand
CGCAAGAAACCGTCAGCGCTTACGAAAGTGGCAAATATTACCCCAGCTATCAAATGCTCTTGAAGCTATCTCAAATTCTGAACAGCAGTATCGACTATTTAATGGGAGTTTCAGATGTGCGACACCCCCAGCTTGTAAACCTATCACAGGACGAAAATCAGTTGCTTGGTATTTACTCCGGGCTGAATGATCGACAAAAAGAACGTGTGTTGGCCTATCTGCAGGGGTTGCAAGAGCAGTAAAAAACATACATTGAGGCGCATACTGCCGAGAATCAGCCATACCGTTGCAGACAGCATGGTATCACCTCCATGGCACAGTCTATGAGGATGACTTTTGTCCACTTTCAGAAATCTCTTTTTGTCCCGGTTTCCCCTCTTCTCAGAAAATACGAAAAAATCGCAAAAATCCGGTATTTTCCCCAAAGAGCAGTTGACATTGCCGAAAAAACAGGTATAATAGCAAATAGCGAAAATTAACCGATAATGTCCCGCTGAAGCTTTGCAACTGCGGGAACGAGGAAACTCTGGAGAAACTCAGCAATGAGTGCCGAAGGTGCAAGGCGAATGCCGAATCTCTCAGGCAAAAGGACGGAGTGGCATATCCCCCAAGGGGGAAGGTTTTGCCCACAGTCCCGACAGAGTCCTGTCGGGGTTTTTCTTTGCCTATTCATTTGTATCATCACGAAAAGAGGACGAAACCATGTACAAGAACAACGCTCACACCATTTGCTTTGTCAAAGATTATGACCCCGAGCTGGCGGAAATGATGTTTGACGAGCTCCGCCGTCAGCGTCGCAACATCGAGCTGATCGCCTCCGAGAACATCGCCTCCCCTGCTGTCATTGCCGCTATGGGCACCATCCTGACCAACAAGTACGCCGAGGGTCTGCCCGGCAAGCGTTACTACGGTGGCTGTGAGCACGTGGATGAGGTTGAGCGTCTGTGCATCGAGCGTGCCAAGAACCTGTTCGGTGCTGAGTTTGTCAATGTTCAGCCCCACTCCGGCGCGCAGGCTAATCTGGCGGTATACGCCGCCCTGCTGCAGCCCGGTGACACTCTGGTGGGCATGAATCTGGCCTGCGGTGGTCACCTGACCCACGGCGCGCCTGTCAACCTCTCCGGTAAGTACTACAACTCCTACAGCTACGGTATTGACCCCGAGACCGGTTATCTGGACTATAACGAGGTGGAGACTCTGGTCAAGACCCACAAGCCCAAAATTCTGGTCGCCGGTGCGTCCGCTTATCCCCGTGCCATCGACTTCAAAGTCATGGCCGATATTGCTCACCGTAACGGCGCTCTGCTGATGGTGGATATGGCGCACATCGCCGGTCTGGTTGCCGGTGGTATGCACATGAGCCCTGTCCCCTATGCAGACATCGTCACCACCACCACCCACAAATCCCTCCGTGGTCCCCGCGGTGGCCTGATTATGGGCAAGGAGGAATTCGCCAAGAAGATCAATTCCGGCGTTTTCCCCGGCACCCAGGGCGGTCCTCTGATGCACATCATCGCTTCTAAGGCAGTCTGCCTGAAGGAAGCCTCCACCCCCGAGTTCAAGCAATACGCCAAGAACATCGTGTCCAACGCCAAGGCGCTCTCCGAAAACCTGCTGGATTGCGGCATGAACCTGGTCTCCGGCGGTACGGATAACCACCTGATGCTCACCGACCTGAGAAGCCTGAACATCACCGGTAAGGAACTGGAGACCCGTCTGGATGAAGTGCACATCACCGTCAATTAGAACTCCATCCCCAACGACCCCCAGAGCCCCTCTCAGACCAGTGGTGTGCGTATCGGCACTCCCGCTGTCACCACCCGTGGCATGAATGAGGAAGATATGCGCCTGATTGGCAAGCTCATCTACCGCCCCGCTACGGACTTTGATAACAGCGCCGATGAGATCCGCAAGGAAGTGGAAGCTCTGACCGCCAAGTATCCCCTGTACGAATAAAGAACAAACCAAGAACACCGCCGAATTTCGGCGGTGTCCTTTTCTGTGCAAACAGAAAAACAGCACGAAAACCAATGTTTTCGTGCTGTTTTGGTCCGAGTGCTGAGATTCGAACTCAGGGCCTCTTGAACCCCATTCAAGCGCGATACCAAACTTCGCCACACCCGGATTTTTAAGGGCTGATTTTCTCAGCCCCCATATAATAACATAGGTGCGCGCCGATTGCAAGTGTTTTTTTCATTATTTTTCGCCTATCGCTCACTGATTCGGTATTCCTCCTCCGCGAAGATAAAATCGTCCACATCCCCCCATGCCGGGGTGTCTGCTGTCACAGTTTGATGAATTGGGCACATTACTCTTTCCTCCTGATTTTCCTTTACCTGTTATCCTATGCCCGTCAGGAGAAAAATATGACCGGGATTTCACCTTGACACAGATTCTTCCGTGCGATACAATAAATAAAGTCATTTGCCTCCGTAGCTCACCTGGATAGAGCGTACGCCTCCTAAGCGTAAGGTAGTGAGTTCGAGTCTCGCCGGGGGTGCCACAGACAGAGCCGGAAGTCTTGTAACCGCAAGACTTCCGGCTTTCCTTCTTAAAAAATGTCCCAAAGCATTGAAATCTTTGTTGTTCTGGACTATAATCCTGATAGAAACTTGGTGAAACGGATGGAGCTTACATGAAAAAAGTAACGATCTACGATATCGCCAGAGAGCTGAACGTATCCACGGCGACCATCAACCGCGCTCTGAATAACAAACCCGCTGTCAGCGCGCAGACCCGGGAGAAAGTGCTGGCTAAGGCCGAGGAAATGGGCTACTCCCCCAGCAAGGCCGCAAAATCCCTGGCAAGGCACACCATACGGCTGGATTTTATTATTTATAACCGCGTACCCGCTTTTCACAATGACATTATTGCCGGTGTCCGGCAGGCCTTTGATGAGTTGCATGACTTCAATGTGGTCGGTGAGATTCATGCATTCTCCGGCGTGGAATACACCGTCCATCAGCAGATCCGAAATAAAATGCTTGAACTGTACGAAAAAAAGCATGACGGTCTTTTGCTTTTGGGCACCATCGACACCAACGGCATACGGGATATGATCCATCTGTTCCATGAACGAGGCATCAGGACCGCCATCATCAACGGCGACATTCCCGGAAGTGACCGAGATTTTGCCATCCGCCGGAACGCGACTTTGGCCGGTCATCTGGCCGCGGAACTGCTGTACTGGTTTACAGGAGGCGGAACAGTGGCTATTTTCTCCGGCCGCCCGGACAACATGGACCATCAGGAATCCATTTTCAGTTTTTGTCAGGAATGTGATTGTCGCGGGATGCAAGTTGCCACCGTCTATGAAAATCATGATGATGAGGGCTTTGCCTCCTACAATACAGAGCGCTTACTGCGGGAGCATCCGGAAGTCAGCGGGCTCTATGTCAACACTGCAAACTCCATTTCAGTTTGCCAAAAAATTAAAGAAATGGGACTGTCGGGCAAAATCAAACTGGTCACCTCCGATGTGTTTCAGGAGATACAAATGTATATGCAGGAGGGCCTTGTCCATGCCACCTTGTTCCAGAATCCTTATCAGCAAGGTTACATGGCAGTTGACCAGATGTATCGCATTATTTCCGAAGGCGCTGTTCCCGATTCCACCATATTGGTTGAGCCGACTGTCCTCTTGCAGAGCAACCTGCGGGATGCAGACAAGCCCATAGCGTAAGAGAAAAAACCACCGGAGAGTTCCCTCTTAAAGCTGTAAGATAAAGGTAGACACATGGAAAAACACCCATGTGCCTACCTTTTCTTTTTATGCTAAACTAAAAACGGAGGTGGAAATAATGAAGGAAGGCCAAAAGAAACGAGTATGGACGGCAGAACAGAAGCAGGAA
>JAZSAW010000009.1:0-2861 GCA_045602105.1 Candidatus Avilachnospira sp. | reverse complement strand
CCTGCCAGAGGCCAGAATCTGGGCGTGGATGTGGAGATCACCTTTGAAGAAGCCGCCTTCGGCTGTGAAAAGGAGATCACCTTCAGCCGCATCGAGCCCTGCAGCACCTGTTCCGGCAGCGGCTGCCAGTCCGGTACGCAGCCGGAGACCTGCTCCCGCTGCGGCGGCCGCGGTACCATCCGTACCACCCAGAATTTCATGGGTATGGCCATGCAGTCAGAGAGTCCCTGTCCCACCTGCGGCGGCAAGGGTAAGCTCATCAAGGATCCCTGCAGCGTCTGTAAGGGCAAAGGCAAGGTGCGCCGGAGCAAGACCCTGAAGGTCAATGTCCCCGCGGGCATCGACCACGGTCAGTCCTTCCGTCTGCGGGGCGAGGGCAACTGCGGAACAAACGGCGGTCCCAGCGGTGACGTTCTGGTGACCGTAGCCGTAAAGAGACACGCCATTTTTGAGCGGGAAGGCTCCAACGTCCTGTGCGAAATGCCCATCACCTTTACCCAGGCGGCACTGGGCGCGGAGATCGAAGTACCTACACTGGACGGCAAAGTCCGCTATTCCATCCCTGAAGGCACCCAGACCGGCACGACTTTCCGTCTGCGTGGCAAGGGCATCCCCTATGTGGGCTATAAAAACCGGGGTGACCAGTATGTGACCGTGGTGGTAGAGACCCCCACCAAGCTGACCAGAGATCAGAAAGACCTGCTCCGTAAACTGGAGGATATGACCGACGAGGACGGTCAGCCCAAACGCAAGGGCTTTTTTGAAAAGCTGAAAGCGCAGTTTGAATAACACAAAACACGGAACGGCAAGTGCCGTTCCCTGTTTTGTGTTATTATCCGCCTGTTACTGTTTCCCTGTTCAGATACCACGCGATCAGCAGGTCGGCTACCTGTCCGTAGGACTGCACACCCGCCTCCTCGTCGAAGGCTTTCAGATAGGCGTCGTTGAGCTTTTCCGCCACCTCCTGCGCCTGACCGTCATATTGGTCATAATGGGCGTTTGCCCGGGCACAGTCCCGGCGGACGGTTTCCGACAGGGTAGCCCAGACCTGTTGCGCCTGCTCCTGATCCGCCTTGCTCAGGGCGTTGTAGGTATAGACAAAGGCGGAATACCATGCGGAATACTGAAAGGCCGGGTCATCATTTTCCACACACGACAGGAAGGCGCAGAAATTGGCCTCCTCCTCCGGCGCGACCGTCAGCCGGTGCGCCAGCTCATGGCACATGGTAAAGGGTATGGAAGCAGGATAGGTGGCGGGGCTGACACAGCTCTCGCCTGTATAGGCGATGAAGATTCCCGTCACACCCAGATAGCCGAAGCCCTCGCCTAAGAGCAGAGTCTTGACCGGCGCGCCGGAATCCCGGAAAAATTCGTTGTATTCCCCAAGGGCTTCATAGCCGTCCCCGGCGATTTGGGTAAAGGCCGGCATATCCACCGCCATATCGCCGTTTTCGTCCCGCTGTACCCGCTCCGCCCATGCATTTGCCTGAGATGCCATATAGCGGGTGGTTGCGGAAAGCTCCTGCACGGAGTACTCCCTGACCTCCAGACCCACGTGCTCCGCCACAGAGGGAGCATAGTGATTGACGCCCCACAGGGCGGTAAAGCCGAAAACCAGCACCGACACCAGCAGGACAAGTCCCGCCAGCCAGCAGATGAGTCCCCGCTTTTTGGTAAACACCCGCACCAGCGAGTACAGTACCAAAAGCACCAAAAGCCCCAGAAGCGCCTGCCACACCGGGAAAGGGAAAGAGCCTGTTACCCCGGAGAGAAAGGCCATGGTCTGCCGGGAAAGGGGCGTATAAAAGGAGAAAAACAGCTCCGGCATATAGGAGGCGGCCGCCGCCAGAAACACAGACAGCGCCAGAAATACTGCCGATAAGATCAGTCGTCCGATGGTACGCATGAAAAGTTCCTTTCTGCAAAAAGTCAAAAGGATTATACCACAGTTTTCCAAAAAACAAAAGTCCCCGAAAACCGGGTTTTTCTTGACTTTGGGGCAGTTTCCCTTATAATGAATCTGATACCATAAAGCCTCGCAGCCAGCGGGGCATACAGGAGGAAACAACAATGATCAAAAACACCGAAAAAACCATGGAAAAGATCGTTGCCCTGTGCAAGGGTCGCGGATTTATCTTTTCCGGCTCCGAGATCTATGGCGGTCTGGCCAACACATGGGACTACGGCCCTCTTGGCGTGGAGCTGAAAAACAATGTAAAAAAAGCATGGTGGAAGAAGTTCGTGCAGGAAAACCCCTACAATGTGGGTCAGGACTCCGCCATTTTGATGAATCCCCAGACCTGGGTGGCATCCGGCCATCTGGGCGGGTTTGCCGATCCGCTTATGGACTGTAAGGAGTGCAAGGAGCGTTTCCGCGCCGACAAGCTCATTGAGGACTTCTGCGCCGAGACCGGCACGGAGTTGCAAAAGCCCATCGACGCTTTCTCTCAGGAAGAAATGGCGCAGTTTATCGCCGACCACAATGTCCCCTGCCCCACCTGCGGAAAACATAACTTCACCGACATCCGCCAGTTCAACCTGATGTTCAAGACCTTCCAGGGCGTCACCGAGGACGCCAAGAACACCGTGTATCTGCGTCCCGAGACCGCGCAGGGCATCTTTGTCAACTTCAACAACATCCAGCGCACCACCCGCCGGAAACTGCCTTTCGGCGTCTGCCAGATCGGCAAGAGCTTCCGCAACGAGATCACTCCCGGCAACTTCACCTTCCGTACCCGTGAGTTCGAGCAGATGGAGCTGGAGTTCTTCTGCAAGCCCGGTACCGATCTGGAGTGGTTCCAGTATTGGCGCAACTTCTGCCATGACTGGCTGCTGGGCCTGAACATGGCCGACGAGAACCT
>JAZSAW010000008.1:0-6664 GCA_045602105.1 Candidatus Avilachnospira sp. | reverse complement strand
AGGTCCGGGCTTCCCGGAACATACCCTGATTGGTGAATGTGCCGTAGGCCTGCGCCATATCCAGCACCGTCACACCGCCATTGAGGGCGCCCAGAGCCAGAGGCGCAAGGTCATTATCCGTCAGTACCGCGCCGTTGGCGGTCACCCGCTCCTCCACCAGACTGGTCAGACCCATTTTTTCCTTGGCAAAATCGAAGGAAGTCCGGGTGCCCATCTGCGCCACCAGCTTCACCGCCACGGTGTTCAGGGACTGCTCCACCGCGTCATTGATGCTGACCAGACCGTGGTAGGTATTGTCCATATTCTTGGGCCATGAGGCAAAATCGGTAAACTGATAGGGGGTATCGTCATAGACCGTTGCCGGGGTGATAAGCCCCAGCTCCAGAGCCGGTGCGTAAACCGAAATGGGCTTTAAGATAGAGCCCGGCTGCAAATAGCTCTGGGTGGCGATATTGTAGGTCAGAGAGCCTTCCTTTTTCCCCACGCCACCGGCCATGGCCACTACATCGCCGGTCTCGTTGTCCAGAATGACCATGGCGGACTTTAATTGCTGACTGCTCTCGGTCTTGGGGATATTGGACAGATCCGTATAGATCTCATCCACCTGCGCCTGAACTTCCGGGTCAATGGTGCAGTAGATCTTATATCCGCCGGTCTGGAGCATCCGCAGAGCCACGTTATACTCATAACCGGGCTTTTCCATCAGGTCATAAACCACATCGTTGATGACCTGATCTTCAAAATAGGTGAAATAGTTGCCGTTTCCGGAGGTCTGCGTGCTCTTGTTCACAAAGACCAGTTCCTCATTCTTGGCGGTTTCATATTCCTCACGGCTGATATATCCCTGCTCCATCATGGTATAGAGAATATCCACCTGTCGCTGCTTATTGGCCTCCTGATTGAGATAGGGGTCATAGTAAGAGGGGTTTTTGGTGATGCCGATCAGGGACGCGCACTCTGCCAGCGTCAGATCCTCGGCATTTTTGCCGAAATAGACCATAGATGCCGCCTGAACACCGTAAGCGCCCTCGCCAAGGGGGATAATATTGAGATACCATTCCAGAATATCGTCCTTGGAGTACTTGTCCTCAAACTCCAGAGCCCGGAATATCTCCACCAGCTTCCGGCGCACGGTGACCTCATCCTCATGGGTCAGATTCTTGATCAGCTGTTGGGTAATGGTGGACGCGCCGTAGATCTCGTTGCCGGAGAAAATATTCAGGCTTGCCCGGATGGTACGCAACCAGTCTACGCCCTGATGCTCCGGGAAACGGCGATCCTCAATGGCGATACAGGCATTTTTCAGATTCAGAGGAATCTCCTCCAGACCGATCCACACCCGGTTTTCCTTTTCATAGAGCTTGCGAAGCTCCTCCCACTGTCCGGTCTGGCGATCCTGATAATAGATCACCGACGTCTGATCCAGCGCGAAGCCCTCCACAGAAAAATCCACCTGTTGCGTCAGGTCATTTTTGATATACATGGCAAAAATACAGGCAAAGATCAAAAAAGCCAGAAAGCCCGTGAGCACCACAGTGCCAAAGATCTTACCCGCCAAACTCCACGCACGGCGTCCGCCGGAGGGGGTCTCGGATGTTCTGTTTGCCATATCAGCACCTCCAATTAAGAGATTTGCGCATAGCTACCCATAGTATTCCTTGTATTATAGCACATCTTCCCCCCAATATCCACTCTCTTTTTTCTCCCTCTGTCCCCCAAATTCCCGACAGCTTCTTGCATGAATTCCCTCTTGATTTTCCACCTGTGTCACGATAAAATAAAGAAAAAACAAACTGTTTCGGAGGCTATTATGAGCGAACAATACGGCGACGACATCATCACCATCACCGATGAAGACGGTGTGGAATATGTTCTTGAGATTCTGGCAACCCTTGAAGTAGAGGGCTCTGAGTATTACGCTCTGGTCCCTGCCGGAACGGATGGCGAAAATGAGGACGAAGATCTGGAAGTCAGCATCCTGAAGGTCGTGGAGGAAGACGGTGAGGAAATTCTCTGCGCCATCGAGGATGAAGACGAGCTGGAGAAGGTCTACGCCATTATGATGGATACCATTTTTGAAGAGGACGAAGACGAGGAATAAAACGATTCCCTGCTTGGTGCGTGATGGGCTCACTTAAACCCACATTTTATTCTCGGGATGCTCGACTTCTCCGGCGGATTGCAGACCTCCCGCCCCAGCTTTGACTGAAGGCGGATGTTGGGAGCAGCGAACCCGGAGAGCGACGACCCACCTGCCGTTTCGTGCAGGTTATAACTGGGTCCGCACGGCTAAAGCGGGGAACTTTACCCCAAAAAATCTCACCTATACCCCCGGGTATAGGTGGTTTTATTTTCCGTTATTTCCGTTTATCTGTAAATTTTCTATGACTTTTCTTCCGATAAATCGGATTAACACTTGCATACCGAGGCGATTTTCGCTATAATGAGCAAGTACGCCTTAGGCGACAAGTCGAACAATGAGAGGAATGAACCACATGAGCGCATCCCGCGAAAAGAAAAAGCGCCAAAATCAGACGGAGGTCCCTGTGACCGAGACTTCCAAAAAAGGCATGAGCCAGGGTCTTAAGCGTGCCCTGACCACCGTTGTAGCCATCGTTCTGGTCGCCCTTGTCATCTTCCTTGGCATGGTCAGCACCAGCTTCTTTGAAAAGCACATCACCGTGGCTGACGCCAACGGTCACAAGCTCACTGCCGCTGACGTCAACTACTACTACGCCAACGGTTACAACAATATCTCCAGCTACATGGGCTCTCTGCTTGACGCGGAAAAGCCCCTGAACGAACAGCCCTACATCAGCGATGAATTCGCTACCTGGGGCGACTATGTGATGGATTACGCCGTTGCCACCGCTGCCGACACCTACGCCATCTATGACGAGGCAGTCGCGCAGGGCTACACCCTCACCGAGGAGGAGCAGGCTACCATCGACAATGAGCTGGCCTCCCTGTCTGCCTTCGCTCCCATGTACGGATATTCTTCCGCGGACGCCTTCATTGCCGCCCAGTTTGGCGCCGGCTGTAACATGAAGTCTTACGAGGAATATGTCACTGTCAACATGCTGGCCAACTCCTATGCCCAGAGCGCCATTGATAAGCTGACTTATACCGAAGAGGATCTGGACGCTTACTACAATGAGCACACCGAAGACTTTGACTCCGTCAGCTTCCGTGTCTTCTCCGTTACCCCCTCCCTGTTCCCCGATGAGACCGATGAGGAAGCTGCCCTGAAGCTCTGCGAGGAAGCTGCCAAGGCTATGGCTGAAGCCGCTCAGGGCAACGAGCAGGCCTTCCTGGATCAGGCCAAGGAGCTGACCCTGGACGAAGATGCCGAGACCTATGAGCCCGAGACTGCCACCCTCCGCCATGACTACACGCTGTCTGCCTGCGCTGAGGCTTACCGCCAGTGGCTGGCTGACGATGCCCGTCAGGAGGGCGACGCCACCTACGTAGAAAACGGCGAGCAGGGCTATTATGTGGTTTACTTCCTCCACAATGAGGACAAGACCTTCCAGCTCCCCAACGTCCGCCACATTCTGATCTCCGTCACCGATCCTGAGGATGAAGCCGTCAAGGCCGAGGCGCAGGAGAAGGCGCAGTCCATTCTGGACGAGTATCTGGCCGGTGAGCAGACTGAGGAAGCCTTTGCCGAGCTGGCTAAGACCCACTCCATGGACAACGCCGAAGAGGGCGGTCTGTACGAGAACATCACTCCCGGCTACATGGTCGAGTCCTTCGAGGACTGGTGCTATGACGAAAGCCGTCAGCCCGGTGATACCGGCATCGTGGAAAGCAGTTATGGCTATCACATCATGTATTTCAGCGGTCTGGGCGATGTCTATCTGGACTACGTGGTGGAAAACACCATGCGCCAGAACGATTACGACCAGTGGGAAACCGACATGACTGCCGACGTCACCTACAACGTCTCCAAGCTGGCCAGTACTTTGGTCACTGAGCGGTAAATATCTACGGGACACCTTCGGGTGTCCCGTTTTGAAACTTCGGAGGTTTTATGAACGAACAGCACATCCGCACAGCCATGCTTCTGGGCGAAGACGCACCGGGCATTTTAGCCGGCAAGCACGTTGCCGTGTTCGGCATCGGCGGTGTAGGCAGTTTTTGCGCAGAGGCTCTGGCCAGAGCCGGTGTTGGCGAACTGACACTGGTGGATGACGATGTGGTCAGCCAAAGCAATCTCAACCGCCAATTGGTCGCTCTGCGCTCTACGCTGGGGCAGCCCAAGACCCAGGTCATGGCGCAGCGTATTGCCGACATTGACCCCAACTGCAAGGTCCATGTGCTTACCCGGCGGTATGAGCCCCAAGTCCGGGAGGATTTTTTCAGCCGAACGCCGGACTTTATTGCTGACGCCATCGACTCCGTAGCCTGCAAGACAGACCTGATCGCCACAGCACTGGAGCGAAACATCCCCATCATCAGCGCCATGGGCACAGGCAACAAGCTTGACCCCTCCCGCTTCGTCATTACGGATCTTTCCAAGACCTCCGGCTGTCCTCTGGCCCGGGTCATGCGCCGGGAGCTGAAGCAAAGAGGCATCCTCCATCACACGGTACTTTACAGCACCGAGCCTGCCATAAAGCCCCTGTTTCAACCTGTGGAGGGCGCAAATGTTCCCGGCTCTGTGTCCTGGACGCCCTCCTGCGCCGGACTGATGATGGCCGGTCACATCATCGGCAAACTTTTGGAAAAATAACGGATAAATCGCCCTCCGATGCACATCATAGTCATCGGGGGGCGATAAGCATTGAAACAGAAAAATTGGATGACTTACGGACTGTGCGGTGCGGCCGCCGGTCTGGTCAACGGTCTGTTCGGTGCAGGTGGTGGCATGGTCCTCGTCCCGATGCTGATCCGACTGGGTAAGCTAGAGGACAAGAAAGCCTTTTCCAGCGCCATCTGCATCATCCTGCCCCTTTGTCTGGTCTCTCTGGCGGTCTACTGGTCACAGCAGATCTTTCCCTTACAGGAAAGTCTTCCCTATCTGGCGGGAGGCTTACTGGGTGGACTGCTGGGCGGTATATTATTTCGCAAGGTCTCGCCACAGTTTCTCCATAAGCTCTTTGGGCTGGTCATTCTTTGGGGAGGGATTCGGTTATTGGTATAAATTTTTCTTCCCCGTGGCTGGCAGGGGTCATGGGTCTGGCCTGCGGAGTCATTTCCGGCTTTGGCATTGGCGGCGGATCGTTACTGATGGTCTGGATGACCGCCGTGGTGGCTCTGGATCAGAAGATCGCCCAAGGCATAAACCTGCTGTATTTTCTGCCCACTGCCGTGGCTTCCCTGTTGTTTCATATCCGCAACCACATGATCTGCTGGCGGGCTGTGATTCCCGCCGCCATTTGCGGATGCATCACAGCAGGGCTTTCCGCATGGCTGGTGACCTGTCTGGATGTATCCCTCCTGCGAAAGCTCTTTGGCGGATTTTTACTGCTGGTGGGCATTTCCGAATTTTTGAAGAAACCAAAAACTCCCGATTCTCGATGAATCGGGAGTTTTTCTTAGAACAGCGTGACCTGACTGGTCTCGGGAAGGTCGCCGAACGCGCCGGCGGTCTTGAGGTTTTCGATATGGGTCTTGGACACCTTGGGACAGGCGGCGGAAAATTCCTCAATGGAGATAAAGGTCTTTCCCTTTCTCCCCTCCACAATATCCCAGGCCGCTGCTTCGCCCAGACCGGAGACTGCCACAAAGGGGGGTAATATCTTACCGTCCTTAACGGTAAATCTGGTGGCTTCGGATTCGTAGATGCTGATGGGCGCAAATTCAAATCCCCGCAGGTAGAACTCATAGGCCACTTCCAGCGTAGTCAGCAGATCCTCATCCTTGGCCGTGGCGTTTTCGTTGTCGTCAATGGCCTTGATATTGGCCAGAACTTCCTCCTTGCCACAGGTCATCAGCTCTGCATCGAAACCGCCTTTCTGGCTTCTGCGGTAAAAATACGCCGCATAGAACGCCAGCGGATGATGGACCTTAAACCAGGCGATACGGAAGGCCATCATACAATAGGCCACAGCGTGCGCCTTGGGGAACAGATACTTGATCTTCTTGCACGAGCCGATATACCACTCCGGCACACCGGCATCCCGCATCTCCTGCTCTGCGCCCTCCGGCAGACCTCTGCCCTTTCGGACAGATTCCATGATCTTGAACGCCCGCTTTTCCGGCATACCCATGGAGATGAGATAGAGCATAATATCATCACGGGCGCCGATGGTCTGGTTGACCGAAGCCTGACCGGACAAAATCAGATCCTTGGCGTTACCCAGCCACACATCTGTGCCGTGGGTATATCCGCAGATTCGCACAAGGGTATCAAACTTATCCGGCAGGGTATCCAGCAGAACGCCCCGGGTAAAGCGGGTATTGTACTCCGGTACGCCTACCGCTCCCGTGGGACCCAGAAGCTTATCGTTTTCATAGCCCAGGACCTTGGAGGACGTGAAAATAGACATAGTTTCCTGATCATCCAGAGGGATGGTCTTGGCATCCACCCCGGTCATATCCTCCATCATACGGATCATGGTGGGGTCATCGTGACCAAGCATATCCAGCTTCAGGAGGTTTTCCTCCATGGAGTGGTATTCAAAATGGGTGGTGACGATGTCCGTATGGGGGTCGTCAG
>JAZSAW010000007.1:0-4934 GCA_045602105.1 Candidatus Avilachnospira sp. | reverse complement strand
CTCAAATTCACCGGCGCGCATACGGGCGAACAGATCCAGACTCTCCTCAATGGGACGATCCCGGAAGGGGGAGGTAGCAGGCGTGTTCAGATCACCGCGGTATTCCTTGGCCTGCTCGGGGGTCAGTTCGCAGACATATGCCAGACCCTTCTTGATCAGCTCAACAGCGTACTCATAGTCCTTCTCGAAGTAGTCGGAGCCGTAGAAGAAACGGTCGCCCCAGTCAAAACCAAGCCAGTGGATGTCTTCCTTGATGGCTTCGACGAACTCCACATCTTCTTTCGTGGGGTTGGTGTCGTCCATACGCAGGTTGCACAGACCGCCGAACTTTTCTGCCGTGCCGAAGTCGATGCACAGCGCCTTGCAGTGACCGATGTGCAGATAGCCATTGGGCTCGGGAGGGAAGCGGGTGTGAACGGTCATGCCCTCATACTGCCCACCGGGGGCAATGTCCTCAGAAATGAACGCATGAATAAAATTCTGGGATTCCGTGGTCTTGATCTCATCAGCCATGGTCAACATCCTCTCAATTGCAAAATCTTTCTAAAGATTATATACCATTTCCCGCCGATTCGCAACATTCCTCTTCGGTTTTTTCCAATAGGTCAAAAGAATTGTGAAAAAATCAAAAACAATCGGGCTTTTTTGAAATTTGCTCTTTCCAAAACGGCCAGAATATTATAGAATAGGTAGCAGAAAGTGAAAGACAGATAGGAGTGAATCGGGATGAATCAGCCGAAATATAAGCGGGTTCTGCTGAAAATCAGCGGTGAGGCTCTGGCCGGCGAACAGCATCGCGGTCTGGACTTTGAAGTCATCGGTCAGGTCTGTGATGTGGTAAAAAAGTGTGTGGCTCTGGGCGTGCAGGTGGGTATCGTCGTCGGTGGCGGTAACTTCTGGCGTGGCCTCAAGGACGGCGGTGACCGCATGGAGCGTACCCGGGCTGACCACATGGGTATGCTGGCGACGGCCATCAACGCCCTTGCAGTGGCAGACTGTCTGGAACAGCGGGACGTGCCTGTCCGGGTGCAGACCGCCATTGCCATGAACGCCATTGCTGAGCCTTACATCCGGGGCAAGGCGATCCGCCATCTGGAAAAAGGCCGGGTAGTCATCTTCGGTTGCGGTACAGGCAACCCCTTCTTCTCCACGGATACCGGCGCAGTGCTCCGGGCGGCGGAGATCGAGGCGGACGCCATTTTGCTTGCCAAGAACATTGACGGCGTTTACAGCGCCGACCCCAAGGTGGATCCCACGGCTGTGCGCTATGATCAGATCACCTATGATGAAGTGCTGGCCAACCATCTGGCGGTCATGGACTCCACGGCCATTTCTCTGTCCATGGACAACCATATCCCCGTTTTGGTATTTGCCCTGAAAGATCCTGAGAATATCCTGCGCGTCATTATGGGCGAGCAGGTCGGTACGATTGTTAAGGAGGCATTCTAATGGATTTCAAAGAATTTACCCGGAAAATGGAAAAGACCCTTGAGGTGCTGGGCGGTGATTTCTCCGCTGTCCGTGCCGGACGTGCCAATGCGCAGGTTCTTGACCGTATCACTGTGCCCTATTACGGCGTGGATACCCCCATCGGTCAGGTAGGCACCATTTCCTCTCCCGATGCCAGAACTCTGGTCATCCAGCCTTGGGACGGCAGCCTGCTGAAGCTGGTGGAAAAGGCCATCCAGACCTCCGATCTGGGCATCAATCCCCAGAACGACGGCAGAGTCATCCGACTGGTGTTCCCTCAGCTGACTGAGGAGCGCAGAAAAGATCTGACCAAGCAGGTGAAGAAGTACGCCGAGGATGCCAAGGTCGCCATCCGGAATATCCGCCGTGACGGCATGGATTTCATCAAGAAGGCCCAGAAAAAGGGTGAGATCACCGAGGACGATCAGAAAAAGGGTGAGAAGGATCTGCAGGAGCTGACGGACAAGTACGTCAAGAAGATCGACGAAATGTGCGCCAAGAAAGAAAAGGAACTGATGGAGCTGTAAGAGGCTCTGATAAGCTGAGGTGCAGGGGGCAAATGTCCCCTGCACGTTCGTTGAGGACTAAACTATGAAGCTGTTTGCAAAAAGAAAAAAGCAGGAGGATCTGAGCCGTCCTGTGCCCAGACATATCGCCATCGTTATGGATGGCAACGGACGCTGGGCTACGAGCCGGGGACTGCCCCGGACAGCCGGTCACGGCGTGGGCAGTGAGGTGTTCCGGAAGATCGCTACCTATTGCCGGGACATCGGTGTGGAGCACCTGACGGTCTATGCCTTCTCCACAGAGAACTGGAAACGCTCTCAGGAGGAAGTGCAGGCCATTATGGGTCTGCTGAAAAAGTACCTGTTTGAGGCCCTGGAAAAAATGGAGCAGGACAGGATTCGTCTGGAATTTTTCGGTGATCTGAGCCGACTGTCACCGGAATTGCAGGAACTGGCAGCCCGCACCAGAGAAATATCTGCCCGATATGAGGGCTTTCAGGCCAATATCTGCCTGAACTACGGCGGACGGGATGAGATCGTCCGTGGCTGTCGGGCATGGGCGGAAAAATGCGTAGGGGGAGAGGCTCAGCCTGAGGAACTGACGGAGGAAGTCTTTGGTCAGCTTTTGTTCTCCAAAGATATACCCGACCCGGAGCTGATCATCCGCCCCAGCGGAGAAGTGAGAATCTCAAATTTCCTGTTATGGCAGTCCGCCTATGCGGAATACTATTTTACAGATGTGCTTTGGCCGGATTTTACGCCGGCGGAACTGGAAAAGGCGATCACGGAGTTCAATAAACGCAATCGCCGGTTTGGAGGCGTGTAGGGTGAAGACAAGAATATTGGTCGCGGCAGTGGGTCTGCCTCTTTTGCTGGTGGTGCTTCTGGTACTGCCCCCGGTGGCTACCGCTCTGCTGATCACCGCCATGTCCGTGGTGGCAGTGTATGAACTGCTGTATCAGACGGGACTGGCGAAAAACATCTATCTCATGGCCATTTCTGCCCTGATGGCTCTGTGGGTCTGCTTCTGGAGCTACGGAGGCTGTCCGTGGCAGGGCGCGATCGTGGGTCTGTGGCTGTGCTTTATGGCTCTGTTTGGGGTGATGATCGCCTCTCATGGAAAACTGCCCTTCCAGCAGGTCTGCGTGGCGGCATTTTCCGGCATCGTTGTGCCCCTTCTGCTGTCTGCTCTGACCCGAATTCTGGTCATGAACTATGGGCGTTTTTACATACTGATTCCTCTGGTGCTGTCCTTTGCCACAGACAGCGGAGCTTATTTTGTGGGGCTTCGCTTCGGTCGGCATAAAATGGCACCCATCATCAGCCCCAAGAAATCCTGGGAGGGTGCTGTGGGTGGTGTGGTCTGCGCCGTGGTCTGTATGTTCCTTTATGCGCTGGTGTTGGATGTGGCCTTTGCCTTGGAGGTGCGCTATGCTCTTGCACTGATCTATGGCATTTTGGGCTCAGTGACCTGTATTCTGGGTGATCTGGTCTTTTCCGTTATCAAACGGCAGACCGGCATCAAGGATTACGGCAACCTGATTCCCGGTCATGGAGGGGTGCTGGATCGCTTCGATTCCATGACCTTGGTCGCGCCTTTGGCAGAAAGCCTGATCTTGCTTTTGCCCCTGATCGTAAAGTGAGGAAGTTATGACAAAAACCATTAGTATTCTTGGCTCTACCGGCTCCATCGGCAGGCAGACACTGGATGTGGTGGATCAGCTGGGTGTGCGGGTAGAGGCTCTGACCTGTGGCACAAATCTGGAGCTTATGGCACAGCAGTGCCGTACCTATCAGCCCCGTCTGGCTGTTATGGCTACCAAGGAACTGGCAGAGAGCCTGCAGGCGGAGCTGTCGGGGCTGGATGTGGAAGTGGACTGGGGTACGCAGGGACTTGTCCGGGCTGCCCAGTGGAAAGAGGCGGATACGGTCATTACCGCAGTGGTGGGCATGATGGGACTTGAGCCCACTTTGGCGGCTGTCCGTGCCGGTAAGCGTATCGGTCTTGCCAATAAGGAAACTCTGGTCTGTGGCGGTGAGCTGGTCATGGCAGAAGCCAAACGGTGTAACGCCCAGATCATTCCTGTGGATTCGGAACATTCCGCCATTTTCCAGTGCCTGATGGGAAACGCCGACAGGCAGGAGGTCTCTCGCCTGATTCTCACGGCTTCCGGCGGCGCTTTCTACGGAAAATCCCGGCAGGAGCTTATGGTGGCGAAGAAAGATGAAGCCCTGAAGCATCCCAACTGGAAGATGGGCGCAAAGATCACCATTGATTGTGCCACCATGCTCAATAAAGGTCTGGAGTTTATCGAGGCCATGCGCCTTTATGAAATGCCACCGGAGAAAATCGATGTGGTCGTCCATCGGCAGAGTATCGTCCATTCACTGGTGGAATATTGCGATGGAGCGGTGCTGGCCCAGTTGGGCGTGCCGGATATGCGAATCCCCATCCAGCTGGCCCTGACCTATCCCCGTCGCATGGAAAGTCCCGCCCCGGGACTGGATCTGCTGACCTGCGGACCTCTGACCTTTGAAGCCCCGGATATGGAGACTTTCCCCTGTCTGAAGCTGGCTATGGAAGCCGCAAAGACCGGCGGTACAGCCTGCGCCGTCCTCAACGGCGCCAATGAAGAGGCGGTATCGGCTTACCTGCGGGATGAGGTCGGATTTTATGATATTTCCGACGCTATAAAGGTCGCTATGGATTCTGTGTCTGCGGTGCAAGATCCCACTTTGGAGGATATTCTGGATGCCGACCGTGCCGCCCGGGAGCGGGCGAAGGCATATTTTCGAAGCATAGAAAGGTGATCATCGTTGTATATTCTTCTGGCGATTCTGATTTTCGGTGTGCTGATTCTCACCCATGAACTGGGGCATTTTCTCACCGCCAAGCTCTTTGGCGTGCGGGTCAATGAATTTGCCGTCTGCATGGGTCCTGCGCTTTTTCGCAAGACT
>JAZSAW010000006.1:0-8129 GCA_045602105.1 Candidatus Avilachnospira sp. | reverse complement strand
CCGACATCATCATTGGCTGTGCCGGCGGTGGCTCTAACCTTGGCGGTCTGATCTCTCCCTTTGTGGGCGAGATGCTCCGTGGTGAGCGGGACTACCGTGTGATTGCCGTTGAGCCTGCTTCCTGTCCCAGCCTGACCCGTGGTCAGTACCGTTATGACTACTGCGATACCGGCCGTGTCTGCCCTCTGATGAAGATGTATACTCTGGGCAGTGGCTTCATCCCCTCCGCCAGCCATTCCGGGGGTCTGCGGTATCATGGCATGAGCTCCACCCTGAGCCAGCTGTATCATGACGGCATCATGGTAGCCACCTCCGTGGAGCAGACCTCCGTCTTTGAGGCGGCAGAATTCTTTGCCCGCTGTGAGGGCACGCTTCCTGCACCGGAGAGCAGTCACGCCATCCGCGTGGCCATCGACGAAGCCCTGAAGTGCAAGGAAACCGGCGAGGAAAAGACCATCGTCTTTGGTCTGACCGGCACAGGCTACTTCGATATGGTGGCCTACGGCAAGTATAATGACGGCCAGATGCAGGACTTCATCCCCACGGATGCCGAATTGCAGGCTTCCTTCGATAAGCTTCCTAACATTTAAGGACAATGAAAAGATGACCCCACCACCGGTGGGGTCATTTCTTTAGCTATGGAGCTTTGTCTGGGTGTGATAGAGGTTGGCGTAAATGCCGTCCTGCGCCAGAAGGTCTGCGTGTGTGCCTTGTTCCTGTATACGCCCGTCACTAATGACCAGAATACGGGTGGCGTTGCGGATGGTGGAGAGCCGGTGGGCGATGATCAGGGTCGTGCGCCCCTTGGCCAGATTGTCAAAGGCAGACTGAATTTTGGATTCCGTGATGGTGTCCAAAGCGGAAGTGGCTTCATCCAGAATGAGGATCGGCGGATTTTTCAGGAAGATCCGGGCGATGGCGATGCGTTGCTTCTGTCCACCGGAGAGCAGTGTGCCCCGTTCACCCACATAGGTGTCAAAACCCTTGGGCATAGCCATGATGTCCTCGTAGATCTCCGCCTGTTTTGCCGCGGAAATGACCTCATCTAAAGTTGCGTCAGGCTTGCCGTAGCGGATGTTTTCCAAAACCGTGTCGGCAAAGAGGAACACATCCTGCTGAACAATGCCGATATTCCGGCGCAGGGACTGCTGGGTGATGGCACGGACGTCCTGTCCGTCAATGGTGATTTTTCCGGAAGTGACATCGTAAAACCGGGGGATAAGTTGACATAATGTTGTTTTGCCCCCGCCCGACGGGCCGACAATGGCGATGGTCTCACCGGGTGCGATGCGGAGAGAGACATCGTGGAGCACATCCAGTTCTCCGGTGTAGGCGAAATCCACGCCATGGATGGAAATTTCTCCCTGTACCTGACTGAGCTCTGTGGCA
Source organism: Candidatus Avilachnospira sp. (assembly GCA_045602105.1). Taxonomy (GTDB): domain Bacteria; phylum Bacillota; class Clostridia; order Oscillospirales; family Oscillospiraceae; genus Avoscillospira. The sequence continues at coordinate 6,740 of JAZSAW010000006.1, read as the reverse complement.
TCCGGCGCATCAGCCAGTGTAGGCTCGGTACGCATAAGCTCCACAAACCGTTGGAGTCCTGCAAAGCCGGCGGTAAATTGCTCGGCAAAATTGACCAGTTTCCGCACAGGGCTGACAAAGGAGCTGATATACAGGCTAAAGGTGATCAGATCCACATAGCTCATTTCATTTTGCATAATGAGCCAACCGCCAACGGCAATGACCGCTACGGAAATAATGGGCAGGAAAAACTCCATGACGCTCATAAAAATGCCCATTTCCCGGTAGAAAAACCGCTTTGAGCCACGGAAACGGAGGTTTGCCTGAGAGAATTTCTCAAACTCAATATCCTCATTGGCAAAGGCCTTGGCTGTACGCATACCGGAGAGACTGGATTCGATCTCCACATTGATGCCGGAAATTTTGGCCTTGACCTCCCGGGAGGCAGTGCTCATTTTCTTCCGTCGGACGATGATCAGCACAACGAAAATGGGGATCAGCACCGAGACCACAAGAGCCAGCTGCCACTGGATGGAGAACATCAGCGCCATTGCGCCCAGAATGGTCAGAGTGGAAATAAACAGATCTTCCGGACCGTGATGGGCAAGCTCTGTCAGCTCAAACAGATCCGTGGTCAGCCGGCTCATCAGCTGACCGGTGCGGTTGTTGTCGTAGAAATCAAAGCCCAGAGTCTGCAAATGGCGGAACAGGTCACGGCGCACATCGGCCTCTACCCGAATACCGAAGGTGTGTCCCCAGTAACCGATGATAAAATAGGTCACAGAGCGCAGGATGTAGGCTGCCACCACAATGGCCATCAGGGTAAAAAACGCGGAAAAGGCATTGCTGGGGAGCATGGTGTTGAGGGCGTACCGGGAGATCAGGGGGTAAGCCAGATCCACCAGTGCTACAAACAAGGCGCAGACCATGTCTAATATAAAGAGCTTCTTGTGGGGCTTAAAGTAGGAGAGAAAAATTCGCAGGATACTGCGGTCATGAAAATTACGTTCAGTCATCTTATAACTCCAATTCATATTGTGCTTTTATTATATCTGTTTTTCGGGAAAAAGCAACCGCTCTTGCGAAGCGCAGCCCGGTGTGATAGGATGAAAAAAGGAGGTGGTCTGTGTGATTCCGATTTTGTATGTCGACGAGCAGATGGTGGTCTGCGTCAAGCCCGCAGGGGTAGTTTCTCAGGATGCCGGGGAAAACAGTATGCCACAGCTTCTGGCACGGCAACTGGGCGTGAAAACTGTCTATCCCATCCACCGTCTGGACAGGGAGGTAGGGGGCGTTATGGTCTATGCCCTCACGCAGGCTTCGGCCTCAGCACTGAGCCGGGCTGTGCAGGAAAGACGGCTAAATAAGGTCTATCTGGCAGTTTTGTCCGGCACGCCGGAAGCGCCCTCTGCCGTTCTGCAGGATCTGCTCTTTCATGATAAGCAGAAAAATAAGACTTATGTGGTTAGCCGTACCCGCAAAGGGGTCAAGGATGCCAGTTTGGATTATCAGGTGCTGGAGCAGGCAGGAGAGTGGTCCTTGGTGCGCATACAGCTTCACACCGGGCGTACCCACCAGATACGGGTGCAGTTTGCCTCCCGGAAGCTCCCCTTGGTGGGCGATGGCAAATATGGCGGAAAGGCTTCAGGTGTAGGACTGGGACTCTGGTCATGGCAGTTGAAATTTCCCCATCCCAAAACCGGCAAGACAATGAAATTTCGGCAAGACCCTCCGGAGAATGCGCCTTGGAATGAATTTACTGCTGAAAAATGTCTCCTTGCACAGGAAACCGAATGAGATGGTGTATGACGTTAAGCCATGCACCGTCTTTTTGTTTTTTGCATACCATGTGGCAGGAGGTGAGGGGATGCTGGGAACGATACTGCTGATATTTTTTGCTTTGGCAGGACTGCTTTTTCTCATTTGGGCATTGTTTGGCTTACTCCTGACGCCGGTATTTGGGGAGGAAATGGTAACTCTTTGCTACTGTCAGGGCGACGGAGGCGATCTGGAACGGCAGGTACGCGCCTATGGCTGGCTTCGGGATGAGCGAGTCAGTGGGGGCAGACTGGTGATCGTGGACTGCGGACTGGATGAACAGGGGCTATGTCTGGCGCAACTGCTCCGGCAGGACTATGATTGGCTGGACTATTGTCCAAGACCGGCATTGGAGGATTATCTGGAATTGACGACAATGACTTGAAAAAGCAGGCGGTATATTGTCCTATGGATGTTATAAGGGGGAGTACGCCATGGAACAGGAACTGCTTTACGGCACGGTAGTGGCTGTTATCTTTCAGAATCAGGAAAACGGCTACACTGTTCTGCGGTTGCGTACTCAGGATGATGAGCAGATCACGGTAGTAGGGACGATTCCCATGACTGTCGTAGGTGAGCGTCTGGCCGTCACCGGACGGTGGACGGCGCATCCGTCCTATGGCAGGCAGTTTGAGGCAGATCTGCTGGAACGCCTTATGCCGGAGACCGGCGAGGAAATACTGGCCTACTTATCCTCCCATGCGGTCAGAGATATTGGAGAAAAGACCGCTCAGCGTATTGTGTCTGCCTTTGGCTCTGCCAGTCTGGATGTACTGGAAAATGACCCGGAAAGGCTGGCACAGGTGCCGGGAATCTCCCTGTCCAAAGCGAAGAAAATGTCGGAAAGCTTTCGTCGGCAGGTGGGCATGCGCAGACTGATGGAATTTCTCTCTGCCCACCATCTACCGGCTGAGCTGGCCATTCGCCTGTATCGCGCCTATGGTGAACTGGCGGTGGAGGCTTTGCAGGATGACCCCTATGTCCTGACCCAGCCCTACTTTGGGGCGGACTTCGCTCAGGTGGATGCCTTTGCTCTGGAACTGGGCGTAGAGGCAGACAATGAACGCCGAGTGGAAGCAGGCATTTTGTTTGAGCTGACCTTTAATCAGGCCAACGGCCATACCTTCATTCCCCGAGGGAAACTGGTCATGGCCACCGCCACTTTGCTGGGTTTAGATGAGCCGGAGGTGGATGCCGGCGTTTTGCGCCTGTCCCAGACCGGACAGCTGGAGACCGATACCGTAGCCGGTCTGCCGGCCTGCTATCTGCCGGAATTGTATCAGGCGGAAACGGAAGTGGCTCAGCGTATTCTGGATATGGCACAGGATGTGCCCAAAGCACTTCCTCACCTGAAAAGTGAACTATGTCAGCTCAAGGAAGAGGCAGAGCTGGATTATGCTCAAAAGCAGATGGAGGCTATAGAGGCTGCCGCGAAAAACCGAGTGGTCATTGTGACCGGTGGACCGGGTACGGGCAAAACGACCACCATGGCCGGTATTCTCGATCTGTTTGAACGCATGGGGCTTAAGACCTTACTGGCAGCCCCTACGGGACGAGCTGCCAAACGGCTCAGTGAATGTACCGGAAAAGAGGCGTCTACCATCCACCGGCTTCTGGAGGCACAATTTGACCCGGAGTCCGGACTGATGTTCTTTTTCCATAATGAAGAAAATCCCCTGAAAGCCGATGCTATGGTGGTGGATGAGACCTCCATGGTGGATATTCTGCTGATGCAGTCCCTGCTCCGGGCACTGCCGGAAAAATGCCGACTGGTGCTGGTGGGCGATCCCGATCAGCTTCCCTCTGTAGGACCGGGGAATTTGTTCTCTGACCTGATCCGAAGCGGTGTGATACCAACTGTGCGCCTGACTGAAATTTTCCGACAGGCACAGGAGAGCCTCATCGTCATGAACGCTCACGCGGTCAACCATGGTGAGCTCCCGGATCTTACGGTGAAAAAGCAGGACTTTTTCTTCTTGAGAAGACAAACGGCCACAGATGTGGTACGAACGATACAGGAGCTTTGTGCCCAGCGGTTGCCCAGGAATATGGGAATCGACCCATCGGATATTCAGGTTTTATCTCCCACCAGAAGGAATGAAGCGGGCACAAGAAATCTCAATAAACAGTTGCAGGCTGTGCTAAATCCTCCCGCTCCGGGAAAAAAGGAAAAGACCTACGGGGATTTTTCCTTCCGGGAGGGTGACAGGGTCATGCAGATTCGCAATAATTATGATATACTGTGGAAGAAAACCGATGGGCTTGGCTCCGGAGCGGGAATCTTCAACGGAGATATTGGTCAGATCACGGCCATTGACCTGATGCAGGAACAGCTGACCGTAGTCTTTGAAGACAGGGAAGCGGTCTACGATTTTGCCATGCTGTCGGAGCTAGAGCCTGCTTATGCCATGACTGTCCATAAAAGTCAGGGCAGTGAATATCGGGCGGTGATTCTCACCGCTTGGCCGGGCTCAGCCTATCTGCTCACCAGAAGCGTGCTGTACACAGCCATCACCCGGGCACGGGAGCTTTTGATCGTTGTGGGCAGGGAGGATGTGATCTCCGCTATGGTGCAAAATGACCGCAAGACCCGCCGATACAGTGGATTAAAGCTTCGCCTTCAGCAGGAGGGCGGGCAATGAATCCTCTCGTTCAGTTGATCTTGGATCTGGTGTATCCGCCCAAATGCCTGCTTTGCGGGCAGATCATGGACAGATCTGATGAGAGTCTGTGCCGGAACTGCACCTATAAGGACTTGCCGGAATATACGGCGTTGCCTCCTGAGATACCCCATTTTGATGCTTGCGTTCCTGTGTTTTATTATCAGGATGAGATTCGGGACGCCATACTGCGGTATAAATTCCAAGGTCTGCAAAACTATGACCGGCAGTTTGTCCAATGGATGGCAGTTCTTGTCCGGGACAAGCTGGCAGGGAAGTATGACCTGATCTCCTGGGTGCCCTGTAGTTTCTTGCGAAAATGGAAGCGGGGTTACGACCAGTCGGAGCTTCTTGCCAAGAAACTGGCAAAGGAGCTGGATGTTTCGGCAGTCAGGACACTGCGAAAGGTGCGCCATAATCCCAAACAGTCCCGGGCAAAAAGTGTCGCCCAGCGGAGAGCCAATGTGCTTGAGGCGTATCGCCCGTGGAAGCCGGAACAATTCCGGGGAAAACGAATTTTGTTGATAGACGATGTATTGACCACCGGCGCCACCTTGTCCGAATGTGGAAAGACCCTTCGGTTGGCAGGTGCAGGAAAACTGGTCTGCGCGGTTTTGGCTGCGGTACACGGTGAATAAGAATAGTAGGTGAAAGTATGTTCAAATTATCCAGAGATCTGGGAATCGACCTTGGTACAGCCAATATTCTGGTCTACGCCGAGGGGGAGGGTATCGTTCTTCGTGAGCCCTCTGTGGTAGCCATTGATAAGAACACAGGAAAAGTCCTGCAGGTCGGTGCGGCTGCCCGGAATATGCTGGGCAGAACCCCCGGTAATGTGGTGGCAGTGCGTCCCCTGCGGGAGGGCGTCATCTCCGACTACGAAATGACGGAGAAAATGCTGACCCAGTTTTTGAAGAAGATTGTCCGTAACTCTCTGGTCAAGCCCCGTGTGGTGGTCTGTGTGCCCAGCAGTGTGACGGAGGTCGAGGAGCGGGCAGTCATTCAGGCGGCCATGGAGGCAGGCGCACGCCGGGTGTACCTGATCGAAGAGCCCTTTGCCGCGGCTTTGGGCGCGGGACTTGATCTGAATTCTCCCAACGGCCGTATGGTGGTGGATATTGGTGGCGGAACGACGGATATTGCAGTTCTGAGTATCAACGATATTGCCACATCCTCCTCCATTAAAATTGCCGGCGATACCTTTGACGATGCCATTATTGCTTATCTGCGTCGCCGTCACGGTCTGCTGATCGGCGCAAATACGGCAGAGGAAGTGAAGATCACCATCGGTGGCGTCACCGAGCGTCCCGAGGAGGTCTCCATGACTGTCAAGGGTCGGGATCTGCGGACAGGCCTTGCCAAGGAAGTGTTGGTCACATCTTCGGAACTTCTGGAGATTCTGCGCCGTCCGGCAAAGGTGATCGTGGACGAGGTGCTCTCTGTTCTGGAGCTGTCCAGCCCGGAGCTGGTGGCTGATGTGGCGCAAAACGGTATTGTGCTTACCGGCGGCGGCAGTCAGATCTGGGGTATGGACAAGCTCATCTCCGAACGGACGGAGATCCCCTGTATGGTGGCGGACAACGCCGCCAGTTGCGTAGCTTTGGGCTGTGGAAAGAGCCTGCAGTGGATCAGCGCCATGCAGGAGGGCACCATCAATCTGGCACGGCGGAAGCTGATGAGAGATTGACCGCCCGTGACGGTCTGATGTCCTTGGATCAAGGGCAAGAAACGCCGAAAAAATATTCTGTAAAAAATCACGATTTTTATTGACGAAATTCGTTCAATCTGCTATAATACGTAATCGTGTGGGCCTATGCCTATAAAGACCCAACGGAGGAATGAAAATGCTGGACGAACTGAAAAATCAGCCCAAAGTCGTCGGCATCAAACAGCTCCGGAAGTCCCTGAAAGACGGACAAGTCGTCTGCGCCTTTGTGGCACTGGACGCAGATCCCCGCCTGACCGACCCTGTGGTGGAGGAATGTGCGCGCCTGGATGTGAAACTTGTGGAAGTAGCCACTATGGAAGCACTGGGTAAGGCCTGCGGAATTGCCGTGGGCGCAGCCGCTGCCGGGCTTCTGGCCTGAGCCGGCAAAATTCGGTCCCAACGGAATATCTTTGATATTTCGGGATAAAATAGAAGCTGCAACATGCAGTGAACAATTCAGGAAAGGAGGAAAAACTATGCCTACGTTTAACCAGCTGGTCCGTAAGGGCAGAGAGCAGGTCACCTACAAGTCCACCGCTCCCGCTCTGCAGAAGGGTATGAACACCCTGAAGAAC
>JAZSAW010000005.1:0-5370 GCA_045602105.1 Candidatus Avilachnospira sp. | reverse complement strand
CTGACGACCCAACTGAAAAATCTGGACAGTTCCCCGGTGAAAGCACCCCTGACGTGCACGCGGAACAACGAGCCCTTTGCCCTTGGGGATACCTATGTGGAGGTGGACATCCACAGTCAGAAGCTGACTTACATCAAAGACGGGGAAGTGCTGGTGCAGACCGATGTGACCACCGGCTATCCCTACGGTCACTGGACGCCTCCGGGATACTACGCAGTGGAGAGCATCTCCACTGACGACTGGCTTATCGGCCCGGATTATCAGGTCTTTGTCCAGTATTGGGTGGGCTTTTCCGGACTCTACGGCATCCATGACGCCTCATGGCGCAGTGAATTCGGCGGTAAGCTCTACCAGACCAACGGCTCCCACGGCTGTGTCAATACCCCCACAGAGCCTATGAAGCTTTTGTTTGACAACATCACCCTCGGTGTGCCTGTGGTGGTGTTTGATTGCTAAAAAAACAGAGAACGGCTTATGCCGTTCTCTGTTTTTTATTAACTTCCCTGCAACGCGTAGAGCCAGAAGTTATAGATGACTCTCGCCATGTCGTAGCGGGTCAGGTTGGGGTTTTCATCCATGATGGTCAGGAGCTTACCGCCCGAGCCGGTGATGATCAGATGGTTATAGCACCAGTGCAGAGCCCGACATTCCTCTGCCGTCAGCTCCGGATGCTGGGCGGTCATCTGCTTCAGCAGTTCCTCGTCATCCACCTCCGTGGACAGACCCAGACTTGCGCCATATTTCATCAGGGTCACCGCCATATCATTTCTCCGCAGGGGGCGGTAGGAATCCATATTCTCCGGGTAGACATTCAGGAGCTTGTTATGCGCCGCCCACTTGACCGCAGGGAGATATTTGCCGGTCATCTGCCGGCTGCTGCCAAGATACACCCAGATATTGCCCATATTGGGATTGCCCGCCATGCGGTAGAGCACATCCAGAAATTCCGCGTAGGTGGCTGTGGCGTCATAACCGAATTTGGTCTCCGAAGCGGCGTCGATATAGCCGTTGCCCCACAAAAATTCCAGACAGTCGGTGCTTTTGCCCTCCGGAATGTCCGTAAAGGGCAGGGTGCGCTTCTCCGATTCCTCTGCCGAATCCTGTCCCGCGGGCACGGCATGGGCATAGTAATCGTGGTTGAGCACATCCAGAGAGACCCGGAACTGATTGCGGATGATATTCTGCCGGCGGGTCAGATCTTCCTCATCCACCGTATAGCCTTCCGTAAAGATTCGCACCTGACCGGTGGCGGCATCAAAGCCGTAATTTTTGGTCACAAAGCTCTCATCGGACAGCACCGCCATATCGTAAGCCCCGGCAGACAGGACATCCCGCCCCGCCAGCAGGCGGGAATCATAGGGCAGACCGAAGAGATTGGTAATGGTAGGCAGGATGTCCACCGTAGAGCAGTAGGTATCCACAGTCACAGGCTCCATGCCGGGGATATAGCAGATGAAGCTGTTGCGGAATTTCTCAAAGGTCGTATCCACCGGGTGTCCCGCCAGCTCGCTGTACTGCTGGTCGGTCAGTCCGTAGGGATAATGGTCGTTGGTCAGGACGATGGCGGTCTTGTCCGCCACCCCTGCCTGCTCCAGCTGTGCCATCAGCTCCGTCAGGGCGATCTCCAGCTCCTGATTGCAGGCGATATAGGCCTGCACCGTAGGAGAATAGGGCAGGGTCTCCGCCATGGCCTTGTTTTTCAGGCTCATGGGGTTTGCCCAGTCATACTGATAGTGGCCGGAGAAGGTCATATAGTACACATGGAAGGGCTGGTCAGAGGACAAAAAGTCCGGAGCGGATGCCTGAATCATCTCCAGGTCAGAGGACGGCCAGTTGATCTCAATATCCAGTCCGCTTCCCGCCGCCTGGAAGGTATAGCCCATATTGGGATGGGTGTCCCGCCGGGAGTAATACTCGCCGGAGTAGTTGTGATACGCCCAGGTCTGATAGCCCTGTCCGGCAAACTGGTTGCCCAGACAGTAGGGCAGGTGGTTGAACTGAGAGGCAAAGAAGCTGGCCGCCGCCTTACTGCGGGACATATCCGGGTAGTTGCCCATGCAGAAGGTATATTCGCCGTTGGTGGTATTACTGCCGTAAGTACCGAAGAAGTTCTCAAAAATAAATCCGCCGTTGGCCAGTTTATAGAGCGTCGGCGTGCGCTGGGGGTCGATGAGCTCTGCGGAGAAGGATTCGGCGCAAATGGTGATGAGGTTGTAGCCCTCCAGAAGCCCGGTATACTGATGCTTTTCCGTGGGCATTTCCGAGGCAAAATAGTCGTCCAGCCGTTGCAGGGACACATCCTCCGTGGAGGCCTTCAGAGCTTCAAAGTCCAGATCCATCATATTGTATTCCCAATCGGGATTGAGCACGCCCAAAGACTGGGACGCATACTCCCGCAGGGACTGGTCACCTGCCAGCGCCCCAAGGAGCATATACTTGCACTCCAGACGAGTGGTGGAGAGGAGACCGATGTTGTTGACACTGACCTCTGTGCCGGTATTCCGGCTGGTATACAGACCGTAGACTGTGTAAGCACCCGTACCGGCCAGCATCATGATGCCCAGTGCGCCAAAGTGGAGCAGAACGCAGACCGCCACCGCCACCACTGGGCGAAGCCAATGAAACCGGGGGAAGGTCAGCCGACCCAGACAGGTCAGAAGCAACGTCACGGCAAAGGGCACAAGCAGTGCCAGCATCTGAGGCAGGCACTGCCAGATGCCGTGGAGCATCTGCCCGAAGAAATTGGTCACTGCCGCCGCGCCGGTAAACAGCTGCATAATGGACATGAACTCACCGAAAATGGAGTTATAGACCAGATGAATCTCAAAGTACAGGCTCGTCAGGCCCACCAGCACGCAGAGCACCGCCGGGGAGGCTTTCCGGGGCAGGACACAGCACAGGCCAAAGCCCAGCGCGCCGGTAGCCAGACCAAAGAGGATGGGATAGATGATTCGCAGAGAAAATGCGCCGTAGATAAACAGGTGGAGCATCAGCTCCAGATAGATGGGCGTCAGCAGACAGACCGACAGAGCTGTCCACGGGAATGTTCTTTTGGTTTCGTTCATGATCAAACCTGATTTCATAAAAAATATCCCGTAAATTTTAGCACAAACCGACGGATTTTGCAAGTTTTCTCCCGGGAAACCTCCCCTCGACAGAAAACGATTGACGAATTTCTTCCGGAGGTCTACAATAATTTCAGAACATTACCACAGGAGGGCAATATGGGGAAGTTAGCCATCTATAAAATCGACCCTCTGCTGAAGCAGTACGCCGGGGATCTGGACTATCGCATGAATCGGTATGAGGAGAAAAAACGCCAACTCCTTGCCCCGGGTCAGCGTCTGACGGACCTTGCCAACGGCTATGCCTACTTCGGCATCCATCGCCTGCGGGGCGGTTGGGTCTACCGGGAGTGGGCTCCGGCGGCGGAGGCCATGTACCTGACCGGCGATTTCTGCGGTTGGGATCGCCATGCCCATCCCATGGAGCGAAAGGAAAACGGCGTGTGGGAGCTTCATCTGCCCGGTCGGAACGCCCTGAAGCACGGGCAGAAGGTCATGGCCATTGTGGTATATCAGGGTCAGGAGCTGGATCGCATCCCCCTGTATGCCGACTATGTGACCCAAGACCCGGTCACTGCGGAATGGAACGCAGAGATCTATGCCCCCGCTAAGGCGTTTTCGTGGACCGACGCCGGCTTCCGTCCTGCCCGTGTGCCCTATATCTATGAGTGCCACGTCGGTATGGCGCAGGAAGAGCCAAGAGTGGGCACATACACAGAGTTCCGGGAGCAGATCCTGCCCCGCATCAAAGATCTGGGCTACAATACCATCCAGATCATGGCGGTGATGGAGCACCCCTACTACGCCTCCTTTGGCTATCAGGTGACCAATTTCTTTGCCCCCTCCTCCCGCTTCGGCACGCCGGACGAGCTGAAAGCGCTGGTCAACACTGCCCATGAAATGGGTCTGGCGGTTTTGCTGGATGTGGTCCATTCCCATGCCTGCAAAAACACCCGGGAGGGCATCAACGAATTTGACGGCACGGCGGAGCAGTTTTTCCACGCAGGAAGCCGGGGTGAGCATCAGGCATGGAACACCAAATGCTTTGATTATGACAAGCCTCAGGTCATCCACTTTTTGCTCTCCAACCTGAAATACTGGATGACCCAGTTCCATTTTGACGGCTTCCGCTTTGACGGCGTGACCTCCATGCTCTACCACGACCACGGTCTGGGCAGCAGTTTCGGTCACTACGACGGTTATTTCTCCATGAACACCGACACAGAGGCAGTCACCTACCTCCAGCTTGCCAACGAGCTGGTAAGACAGGTCAACCCCTACGCCCTGACCATCGCCGAGGACACCTCCGCTCTGCCGGGTCTTTGCCTGCCCATCCAACAGGGCGGTCTGGGCTTTGACTACCGGCTGGCCATGGGCGTGCCGGATCTATGGATCAAGCTTTTGAAAGAAGTGCCCGATGAGCACTGGGATATGTGGCAACTCTGGGGAGAGCTCTCCGGACGCAGACCCAAAGAAAAGGTCATCGGCTATGCCGAATCCCACGATCAGGGTCTGGTGGGGGACAAGACCATTATGTTCCGCCTGTGCGACGCCCAGATGTACTGGAGCATGAATTTGGGCAATGACAACGCCATCATTGACCGGGGCATCGCCCTGCACAAGCTCATTCGCCTGCTGACCATGAGTCTGGGCGGTGAGGGCTATCTGAACTTCATGGGCAACGAGTTCGGTCATCCCGAGTGGATCGACTTCCCCCGGGAGGGTAACGGCTGGAGCTACCACTACTGCCGTCGACAGTGGTCTCTGGCTGACGACAAAAACCTCAAATACCACTGGCTGAACGATTTTGACAAGGCTATGCTGGAGCTGTCCAAACGCCGGCGTATTCTGGAGAGCAAGGCAAACAGTCTGTGGATCGGGCAGAATGAAAAAACGCTGGTCTATGAACGCCGGGGTACGGTGTTTGCCTTTAATTTCCACCCCACCAATTCCCTGACCGGCTATTTCATCCCGGTCAATGCCCCCGGTCAGTACCGGGTGATTCTCTCCACCGATGACCCCGCCTTTGGCGGTCAGGACAGAATCTCCACCACCTATGTCTATGAAGCGGAAAAACAGCCGGACGGACGGCTGGGCTTTTCCGTGTATCTGCCCAGCCGGACAGCTATGGTACTGGCGCGGGTGAAGAAATAAAATCCGATTTTCATACTCGTTCGTAATAAACAATATATGAAGCATGTGAAGGCATCCGCCATTGGCGGATGCCTTCAGTCTCCGACGGCCAATGCTTTTGTCCGATCACAAAAGCATTGGATGAAAAAGATCGTAGGGGGAAACCGCTCCG
>JAZSAW010000004.1:0-4794 GCA_045602105.1 Candidatus Avilachnospira sp. | reverse complement strand
ATCCATCGTGGAAGGCGGTTACCACGATGTGACCCTGCGCTCCAGCAGCGACCGCAAGTAAGAAAGCAAAAAATCACTCCACCAGAACGGTGGGGTGATTTTTCGTTTATTCTTCCTCAGGATAGTGGCAGGCGATGCCTGACTGCCGGAACAGCTCCAGCCATTTGTCTGAGGGTCGGCAGTTGGAGACCACATGACCCACAGCCTCCAGAGGCGCAACCTGCACAAAGGATATTTTATCAAATTTGCTGTCGTCCAGAGCCAGAATGGCTTCACTGGCCGCACCCAGCATGGCCTGCTTGGCCAGTGCGTGAGGATCGGCGGAATCTGTGATGCCGGCCTTGGGGTCGATGCCCTTGCAGGAGAGGATGGCCTTGTCCACATGGTATTTCCGCAGGGTCTGTGCTACAGGATTTCCCTCAAAGCTCAGACTTCCGGGACGAAGCTGACCGCCGGTGGAAATAATGGTAAAGCCCTCCACACCGGAAAGCTCCACCACGATCTCCACAGAATAGGTGATAATGGTGAGGTTTTTCTTTTCCTTAAGCTGTTTGGCCACATATAGGGAGGTGGAGCTGTCATCCAGCATCAGGTGGTCGCCGTCGTGGATCATGGAGCTGATGAGCTTGGCCATGACGGTTTTGGCTTCCACATTGGTCTTGTTCCGGATGGTGTAGCTCAGGTCAGTTTTGGTACTGTTGCCCCAGATGGCGCCACCGTAGGTTTTGGTGGCGTGACCTTCTTTTTCCAGTTTATCCAGATCCCGGCGGATGGTCTCCTCCGTAACGCCGTAGTGCAGAGCCAGTTCGCTGACCAGCACCCGCTGTTCCGCCCGAAGTTTATTGAGAATTTCATTTTTGCGCTCAATTGCCAGCATGGAATACACTTCCTCTGTGGGTTATAATAAAAAACCACATAATCCCACATCATCTTACCACAAGATGTACCGGATTTCAAGTGTGAAACGGCAAGATATGCCATCAAGTCCGAAAATCGAGGACAACTTGCGTGAATTATGTAAACAAGACAACAAGACGGGGGAGGGGAATACAGTAAAATTTTACTTCCAAAATACCGTAAAAATGGAATATAATTATCACAATTTTGTGGCAATTTATTACATAACAGTAACAATTAGAATTTTATGTCGAAAAATGTAGAAAAAGGTCTTGCAATTACAAAAGTTATTTGATAGATTATAAACACGAATTATGTAAATGCTTTTAGAGTTGGAGTTAGTGCCGTGGTATTTTCCAGTTTGATTTTTCTGTATTTGTTTTTGCCTGCCTGCCTGATCGCGTATTTCTGCATCCGGCCCATTGGCGGAAAAAATATTGTCCTGTTGTTGTTCAGCCTGGTGTTTTATGCCTGGGGAGAGCCGGTCTATGTCTTTTTGCTTATTGCCTCCGCCACCATCAATTACGGTGCGGGACTGTTGATGGACCGTCAAACCGATAAGAACAAGCGGAAGCTGTGGCTCACGTTGGCGATCGTTGCGGATCTGCTGGCACTGGGCGTATTCAAGTATGTCGGACTGCTGGTGGAGACCTTCAACCAGCTTACCACCTTGCGCATCCCCGTTCCCGCCATTTCTCTGCCCATCGGCATTTCGTTCTTTACCTTCCAGGCCATGAGCTATGTGGTGGATGTGTACCGGGGGCGGGTAGCGGTCCAGCGGTCTTATACCAAATTTTTGCTGTATATCTCCATGTTCCCTCAGCTGATCGCAGGGCCTATTGTCCGCTATTCGGATATTGCCGAACAGATGGAAAACCGCCATACCACCCGGGAGGACTTGTTTTACGGATTGATTCGCTTCTCCACGGGTCTTGCCAAGAAGATTCTTCTGGCAGACCACGCCTTTACTGTGGCCTCCCAGCTTCTGGACGGCTCTTTTGCCACGGCAACTGTGGCAGGTACATGGCTGGGCGTCATCATGTTTACATTCCAGATTTATTTTGATTTTTCCGGATATTCCGATATGGCCATCGGTCTGGGCAGAATTTTTGGCTTCCGTTTTATGGAAAACTTTGATTTGCCTTATACCGCCACTTCCGTCACGGATTTCTGGCGCAGATGGCATATTTCCCTCAGTTCCTTCTTCCGGGACTACGTCTATATCCCGTTGGGCGGAAACCGCCATCACCGGACACTCAATCTGATGATCACGTGGGGTCTTACTGGCCTTTGGCATGGTGCAAGCTGGAATTTTCTGCTGTGGGGACTGTATTTCTTTGTCCTGCTGGTGCTGGAAAAGCCCATGCTTCCCAAGCTCAAAGCTGTGCCCAAGCCTGTTCGTCAGGTGGAAACTATGTTTTTGGTGGTCATTGGCTGGACGATCTTCTACTTTACGGATTTTTCCCGCTTGGGACAGGCACTGGCTACCATGTTTGGCTTCGCCGGCGGTGGCTTTATCACGGAACAGGTGCGGATCATGCTCCTGAACAACCTGCCTCTGCTGATCCTCTGCATTCTGGGCTCTACGGCTTTGCCCCGGCTTATGGGCGATGCTTTTGGTCTGCTGTGCGCGGATAAGGATACCGAGGGTGTGAAGCGCAAGGTCTATGTGTCCGTGACCTATGTATTCTGCGTGGCACTTCTGGTGCTCTCCACCATTTCTCTGGTGGGCAGTGGCTTCAGTGCTTTCTTGTACTACCGCTTCTGACAGGAGGACAGTGATTTGAAAAAGCTATATACTGCACTGCTCCTGACACTGCTGTCGGTGTTTGCGGTAGTGGGTCTGTACTCTCTGGTGGATGTGGATGCCACAGAGTCCAAAACCGAAAACCGCCGTCTGGCGCAAAAGCCTGAATTCAGCTGGTCAGCCCTCTGGGACGGCAGTTATATTTCTCAGCTTGAGACCTATTATTCCGATACCTTTCCCGGGCGGGAACTGCTGTTAAAGGCCAACCAAAGCCTGAATGTGCTGTATCATTTCTCCGGGGATGATAATCTTTTAGTGCTGGATTATGAAGGTGGAGCGGAGCAAGGAGGGCAGTCCATGACTGCGCCTGAGCCGGAAAACCCGCCTGTGGAGGAAACTCCCGAAGTGCCCAACGAGCCGGAGATTCCCGAAGTACCGGAAGAGCCGGAAATTGACGATACGGAAAATCTGGAGTATACCTCCGCCGGATCTATCATCATCGTAGGAGACCGGGCGATGGATGTGCCCTACGCCACAGAGTCCATTGTCAAGAGCTACGCCCAGGCTGTGGGCAATATCCAGACAGCCTTGGGGGAGGATGTGCAGGTCATCTCTCTGCTGACTCCCAATGCCGCCCAGTTCTATTCCCAAAAGGACTTCCATACGGGTGCCAGTGACCAAAAGGCCATGATCGAACTATGCTATGGGGAAATGGATGAGCGAATCATCAAGGTCGACGCCTTCTCCAAGCTGAAAGCCCATAAGGATGAATATGTCTATTTCCGCACAGATCACCACTGGACACAGCTGGGCGCGTACTATGCCTATACCGCTTTCTGCGAAGCCATGGGCTGGGAGGCTGTGGCACTGGACAGCTTTGAAACCGGTACTTATGAGGGATTTTTGGGCTCTATGTACGGCTGGACGTCCCAGTATCCCCAAAGTGCGGTGCTGAAAAACAATCCCGATACCCTGACCTACTATCTGCCAGTAGTGGAGACCCATGCTAAGTATTACGCCGATGCCGATCTGGAGAATTCCACAGGCTATCCTGTCAGCGTAGTCTATCAGGGAATCACGGAGGAGCAGACCAATAAATATCTGTGCTTCCTTGGCGGTGACCATCCCGCCGCAGTGGTGGAGAGTGCCGTGGACGGGCCGGTGTGTCTGGTGCTGAAGGAATCCTACGGCAATGCATTCATTCCTTTCCTGACCAGTCATTACAGTAAGATCGTGGTCATTGACCCTCGGGAGTTCAATCAGCAGGGCAAGCCCTCTCTGGATCTGACCGCCTTTGCCAAGGCTCAGGGCGTTGACGATGTCATTGTTATCAACTATCCCTTTATGGTCAGCAGTGAGCCCTATGTATCCTACCTGAACAAACTGGTGGGCGTGGAATAAAATTAAGAGCGGAGAGCTGTAAAAGCTCTCCGCTCTTTGCTTGGATCGAAACGCCTTCGGCGGAGGACAGCAGTTCAAATTCGAAAACCAATGAAAAAAACACAGACACCCGAAAGGCATCTGTGTTTTTGTGGAGCTGTTAGGCAGATTTGAACTGCCGACCTCGTCATTACCAATGACGCGCTCTACCGACTGAGCTATAACAGCATTTGCTGTAATCAGCCTTGTTATTATAGCATGTTCGGGAAATTTGTCAAGTGATTTTTTAAATTTATTTATTCAGTTACAGAGGACTCAGTTTCCATATTTTCGAAGTTCCCGGAGGTCTCCCGGAAGATGATATCCAGATCGGACAGGGCATCTTTCAGACGCTGAAGATTGCTCTGAATATCGTCGGTCAGAGCCTGAATTTCCTGACCGGTCTCGCCGTAGCGACCGGAGGCCTGCTCCAGAAGATCCTGCAGGCGTTGCTGGAGAGCACAGGCGCGCTCAGCGGCCAGACGCTCTGTGGCTTCCGCCCGGCGGTAGGCTTCCAGTTCCATGCTGGGATAGTCGGGCGTGTCCTCGAGGGTATCCTCAGTGGCCAAAATCAGAGCCTCTTCCAGTTCGGTTTCCAGACTGCCAATTTTCTTTTCCAGTTCCGCAACACGGTTGTCTTTCTCGCCCAGTTGGGCTTCTGCCTTGGAGAGTTGACCCGCAAGATCGGCATTTTCCCGCTGTAGCTGTTTCACCTCAGCGGTATGATCTGC
>JAZSAW010000003.1:0-12003 GCA_045602105.1 Candidatus Avilachnospira sp. | reverse complement strand
TACCCCGCCGTGTCCGGCGTCTACCACAATGGTTGGCGGTTGTGATGCCAGCTCTGCAGAGGTCTGAGCCAAATTATAGCGCACTGCGCTGAACACAAGAAAATAGACCGCGCTGATCAGCAGAAGCCCGCCGATTCCAAAGCGTTTTAGTTTTACCATCCTGTCATCCCCCCTGTTGGGAGCATATGACAGGACAGGCCGATTATACCAGAAAGCACCCTTGTCGAAATACACCTTTTTTTGCCGGGTGGCATAGGATGATGTGGCACACAAAACCCAGTAAAAGGAGGATGCCGTCTTGAATCAGACATCAAATACACCCAACCAGTCGTGCTCCGAGGGTCAGGGAGTCCTTCCCGCCTGCGCGCCACTGGCCAATCCCTATGTTCCCTTCCAGCAGGAAAATGCTCAGACTTATCAGGCGCCCATGGGGCTCGTTCGCGGAACAATGTATCCCGGTCTGGACCTGCCCTTTATGAACATGGTCAACCAGAACCCCAAAGACAAAACCGTCCTGCACCAGCTTCAGGCACTGAGCTTTGCCATTACGGAGCTGGGCCTGTATCTGGACACCCATGCCAAGGATGAGGACGCTGTGGCTCTGTTCAACCAGTATGTGGAGCAGTACGCCGGGGTGCTGAAGCAGTATGAGGACAAACGGGGCTCTGTCACTCAGATGGGCTCTGCTCTGACCGGTCAGTATGAATGGCTGGATAATCCCTGGCCCTGGGACTACAGCGCCAATCAGGAGGGTTAAGCCATGTTTGTATATAGTAAGAAACTGCAGTATCCCGTGAAAATCGCCAACACCAATCCTCGGCTGGCTTCCATTATCATTACCCAGTATGGCGGTCCTGACGGAGAATTGGGCGCATCTCTGCGTTACCTCAGCCAGCGGTACTCCATGCCCTATCCTGAGCTGAAAGGTCTGCTGACAGACATTGGCACAGAGGAACTGGGGCATCTGGAGATGATCGGCGCTATTGTTCATCAGCTTACCCGCAATCTGACGGACAGTCAGATCGAGAACAGCAATTTTGCCCCCTATTTCGTTGATCACAGTGCGGGTGTCTACCCCACCTCTGCTTCCGGCTTCCCATGGTCAGCCGCTTCCATGCAGGTCAAGGGTGATCCCATCACAGACCTGGCTGAAGATCTGGCGGCAGAGCAGAAAGCCCGGACTACCTACGACAACATCCTGCGCCTCAGTGATGACCCTGACGTCAACGACGTGATCAAGTTCCTGCGTCAGCGGGAGGTCGTGCATTTCCAGCGGTTTGGGGAAGGTATCCAGCTCCTGCGGGAGAAACTCAACCAGAAGAATGTCTATGCTATGAATCCGGCTCTGGACGCCTGAGCTTCTTCCCTACTCCGACAGCTCCTTGACGGAGCTGTCGGTTTTCTTGCGTTCAGGAAGCTCACTGGCCAGTGCAGAGCCCAAAATCAGCACAGCACCCAGCAGGACAAATACATCCCAAGGTTCGCCCAGAATGAACACAGAAATAAGTACGGCTACTGCCGGGTCAATATAGCTGATCATGGCGGCAGACTGACCACTCACCTGCTCCATAGCGCCAAAGTACAGATAATAAGCAAGTCCTGTATGGATCATGCCTGCCAGAAGCAACAAAAGGACTGTATGGGTATCCCAGGTGAGGGTTTTGACATCCACGGTAAACAGGCAATAGACAAATACCAAAACAGCCGAAAGCCCCAGCTGGAAGATCGTCCGGTCGAAGGCGCTGATGCCCCTGACCTGTTTATTGAGCATGACAATGGATGCGTACAGCACCGCCGCTGCCAGACCCAAAAGGATGCCCCGCTTCTCCCCAGCCTCCGGTACTGTTCCCCGGAGAACACCGGACAGACAGACCATGCCAAAAAGGGCGACTATGACGCAGATGATCTTCCTGACCGTCAGCCGTTCCCGCAGGATCAGCGGAGCAGTGAGTATCACAAAAATAGGCGCCATATAGTAACAAAGGGTGGATACGGCTACGGTAGTATAGTTATAGGAAGCAAAAAGCAAGATCCAGTTAAATCCAAGAGCACTGCCGGATAACAGCAGACAGGGCAGGTTTTTCCGGATGGCTTGCCAGTCGATATGTCCTCCACGCAGAAAAACCACGGCCAGAAGAAACAGAGAGCCTATTGCCGCCCGCGCCAACGCAATAACACTGGACGGCAGGTGGATACTCCGCACCAGAAGTCCGATGGTACCAAATATGATCATGGAAAGAAGAATCTTTCCCTTTGCCAGTTGCTCTGTTTTCATACACTCACTCCCAGGTTTTCCAGATCTCCGGGCAATAGCCTACGGTGGCTTGCTTGCCGTTTCGCACAATGGGGCATCGCATGAGCTTGGGGTTATCATAAACCTTATCCTCTTTGGCGACCCTATCTTCCATATACCGCATCAGGTCGATGTCTGGGTGCTTAAGCTCCCAATCGATGAGATTATCCACACCCTTGACCGCCTGCAAAACGCTGTCAAATTCCCGTCCGGACATACCGAATTTCACCAGATCGATACTCTGGAACTTGATACCCCGTTCCTTAAAATACCGCTCGGCCTTCTTTGTATCAAAGCTTTTGGCTGTTCCCCAAATTTGAATATTCACGGATATTGTACCTCCATCAGGCATAGTCCCTTTGCCGGAGCTGTCTGCCCCGCCTGCCGGCGGTCACGGCTGTCCAGTATGCCGGTCATATCTTCAGGGCTGAGTTTGCCCAGTCCCACATCCACCAGAGTTCCCACGAGAATTCGCACCATATTGTACATGAAACCGTCTGCTGTGACGGTGAAGCGAAGCTCCTGCCCTATTTGCCGGATATTCAGAGCTTCAAGGGTACGGACAGAGCTTTTTTTCAAGTTTTTATTGGAGCAGAAAGCCCGGAAATCGTGAGTGCCAAGTAGGTACTGAACTGCCTTTTCCATGGCGGGAATATTGAGTTCTTCTGCCATGACCCACACATATTTACGGTCAAATACGCAAGGACTGTTTGTATTCCAAATCCGATAGACATAGGTTTTGCCAAGGGCATTATATCGGCTGTGAAACCGCTCGTCCGCCTCTACAACAGACAAAACGCCAATATCCTCCGGCAGATAATGCCGAAGGTAGTCACAGATCTCGTGGGCGGTCATATCCGTATGGGTATGAAAGTTTGCCACCTGTCCCATGGCATGGACGCCTGCGTCCGTGCGCCCACTGCCGATGACCTCCACCGGTGCGTCCACCATGCGGGAAAGGACGCTCTCCAGCTTGCCCTGTATGGTATTATCTGTATTCCCCAGACGTTGCCAGCCCTGATCACGACTGCCGTCATAGGACAGCACCAGTCTGAAGTTTCTCATGTTACTCCTCCATCATCTCATAAGCCTCTGCCATGGAATCGGCAGAAAACAAGAACGTGCCATCGGGAGAAAAGACCTCCACATGACCTCTGACATACTGAATTCGATACATAACAGACACCTCTTTTCTGGATGTCTGTATGATACCCTTTTAGATGTACGATAAAACGTACGTTAACAGCCTTCTCAATGAGAGAAGGCTGTTGGTTTACTTGTCGTACATCCGGCAGACTATGGTGGTCAGCTCTGCTCTGGTCAGGTTGCGTTCCGGACCAAAGGTACCATCGGAATAGCCATCGGAGATACCGTGGTCATAAAGAGTCTGGGCATAGACGCTGTCTGTATCCGGGAAGAACTGCTGGTCGCTCAGGCGGGTCAGCTCCATGGCATTGACCACGATCTTGGCCATCAGACCTCTGGAAATAGGTACATCCAGATCGATGATCTCGCCCGTATCAATAATGCCGGTTTCCAGTACAAGATTCAGGAAGTTACGCGCCCAATGGGATTGCACATAGGGCGGTTCTTCATAGCCGGCAGCAAGAATGATCATCTTCAGGGCTTCGCCGGTGGTGACAAGACGCTCAGGGCGGAACGTCCCATCGGGATAGCCCTCCACGATTCCGCGGATATACAGGCTCTCCACATAGGGCATAAACCAGGAGCTGTCGGTCACATCGGTAAAAACTTCCGTAATATCGACCTGAACTGGCGGTGCTTCATCGCCCCACTGGGCAAAAACGGTCAAATCGTCCGTAACGATGGTATTTTCCGTAATGGGCTTGCCGTCCTCAGTATACCAGCCCTGAAAATACAGCTCGTCCTCATGGGTCGCATCGAACAGGATCTCATAGGGAGAATCCTCCAGATAGAAGGCAATATCCACATCCCGTTCACCACCGTTGGCATCGTAGATCAGGTAGCAGAACTTGTTGGGGGTGTCGTTGAGGTTATATGCCCCATAGAGGAAGAGCTTGATCTCCCGTATCCGGCGGACGATCAGAATATCGCTGATGGTCTCACCCTCGTGACACCACACACCCATGGCACTGGCAAATTCATTGACGGTGTAATCTCCCTCAATCAGTAATTTCGCCAGTCGGTAATTGGGCTTGAGCCAGGAAGTGCCAACATTGTATGTAAAGCTGACCAGAGAATCAAGCTGATTTTGGGAAAGCTCTACACCATTGGCATCCATAAACTCCAGCACTTCTTGTTCGATCTCGCCAATGACGCACAGTAGAAGCTGGGTGGCCTCTTCCTTGGACAGGTATTCGGTACTGAACCCGTATTTTTCTGCATAGGCTGTGGAACAGCCATAACCAATGGACATCTGGGAAACATCCCATTTGGGCTGGGCGATATAGCCTTCCATATCCTGAAGCATAGCCACAGCCTCGGCACTGGTCATCAGATCGCCCACAGAGATCTCCGGGTCAATATAAATATCCTCGTCCGGTGTGTCTACATGATCCACCTGACCGTCTTCCTGCGTCAGCGGGTCACCTTCTATTGCCCATGCGGGAATAGATGCAGCACTGAAGCAGAGCAATACAATCAACATTAAGCTGAGTAAACGCGTTTTCATGGAGAAGCTCCCTTCGGAAAACTAAATATGTGTCAGTATACCACAGATGGAGACGAATTGCAAATTTCTTCGTCGCATCATGGAACAATCAAGAAATTACAGTCCCGTTTATCGTACATATTATCCGGTACACTTAAATCACAAAGGAGAGTGATCGTATGAAATACAACAATGTCATCGAATTATCCCAGTACCGCCAGCCTGAAGCCTTCGATTTTTCTGCCTATAACCGCAGAGCGCAGACCAGACTGCGAAACAGTGAGATCCGCGCATGGATCACCAGCATTGTGGATAACTGCGTGACCGTGACCATTGCGGTCTGCACAGTCTTTTGTGTTGGACTGGCCTTTACCATGCTGTGAGAAACTCCCTCACCTGTTCTGCTGTGCGATGAGGTGCGATCTGGGTAAAGCTGCCGTCCGGCTGATACAAATACTCGGCGGGGATCGAATGGAAACCGTAAAGCAGGGGCATGCTTCTGCCACCGCACCCGACATCGTGAATCACACAGTAGTCCCCGGGCTTTGCCACCGGCAACATTCTGCCCTTCTGATCAAAGCGGTCCATCTCGTCCGGAAACTCACCCGCGACTGTATAGAGCTTCCGCCCTTCAATCTGGTCACGACCGAGGATGGAGATATGGCGATAAGCCTGCTTCAGAACAGGTCGTACATACTGGCACATAGAGCCATCGACCACCAGAAAGGTACGATAGGCGCTATGCAGATGCAATACCTTGGTGATAAACAGGCCGTGGGGCTCAAGAAGCCGTTTGCTGATACCGGTAAATATCGTGGGGCGACGGTCTGCTGGCAGTTGGGCATATAGTGCCTCTACTGCCCTTGCCTCCTCTGCCGGATCGGGAACTACCGCCTGAGGACGATAGGGCAAGCCCGGACCTTCTCCCAGATACCAGCTTTTGATCCGAACCGAGGTTTTTTCCTCAATCTCACGGCTGAGCTCATCCAGTATCTCTGCCTTTCTGCGCCACGCGCCGACTGATACGTTATAGGCATTGACCTCCAAAGCCAGACCGATATGTATCCCGTCTGAAACGGACAGGGCAGCCAAGGTTTCTAACAGTTGCTGGCGTGTGAAGCCATTTTTGCTCCGTCCAACATTTCTTGTCTGCATAGGCGTCATACGCAGATCACTGGGGAGATAGCGCAAGATCAGGTTTTCCGGCAATTCTTCCGGCAGAAGCGCCGGGCAGTTGACCAACCAAGTGGCGCAAAGCTCCCTCGCCAGAGCTTCCGCCTCCGTATCTTTGCCGGTTGGGATATAAAGCAGCTGCTGACCGGAAAATCCACATTCCTGCGCCAGTTTGAGTTCCATTACATTACAAACACCCACACCGCTTCCTGCCTGCCTGAGCAGACACAGAATTTCCCGGTTGGTATTCTCCCGCAAGGGAAAGTAGTTTTGGTGGGCATCCGCCCATATAAACCATTGGCTGATCTGAGCCAGAGCGTCCTCTATACCCTGCCGGTCATAGATATAGAAGGGCGTGGGCACTTTTCGGGCAAGTTCTTTGATCGTTTTTGCCGGAGCAAATATTTTATCCGGAGCATAGGTCGCCATAAGGTAATCTCCTAGTTATGGGGTTTGCGGTTATTTTCGTATAACAGGGCGAGACCCTTCAGGAGCAGATCCTTATCGTAGATCATCTTCCGCCTGCACATGGGCATGACAAATCGGGCGATTCCTCCGGTGACCACCACGGTTGCCGGCTCTCCCAGTTCCTCCTCCATACGCAGGATCATCCCATCCAGCATGGCAGCCGCGCCCATCATCAGACCACTGCGCATACAATCTACTGTATTGCGTCCGATGGCCTTACCGGGTGCTTCCAGACTGATGGCGGGAAGCTGGGCAGTTTTACCGCTGAGAGCTTCGGCAGAGATCTTCACACCGGGGAAAATTGCTCCGCCAAGGAAGTTCCGCTTACCGTCAATGGCGGTCATGGTCGTGGCTGTTCCCATATCAATGATCAGCAAAGGCGGTTTATATTCTGCCAGAGCCGCCACAGCACCGACGATCAGATCCCCGCCCGCCAGAGCGGGATTATCCAGCAGGATATTCAGACCGGTCTTCATGCCCGGTCCAACCACCATGGGAACATGACCGGTAAGCTTGACGATCGCCGTCTTAAAGGAATTGAGCACAGGAGGAACGACAGAAGAAATAATCGTTCCCTCAATGCTTTTTACATCGACTTCCAGAAAATCCAGCATACTCTTAAGCTCTGCACAATACTGGTCGGAGGTTTTGATCACGTCCGTAGCCATCCGTGCTTCCCGGACGATCTTGCGACCCTCCAGACAGCCAAGCACAATGTTGCTGTTGCCAATATCAATTGCCAAAATCATATTGATCACCTCAGTCGGTAAAGTTCTTTATCTCACAGCAAAGGCTGTTTTCGTCCAGATGAATGATACCATAGGTGGGATCAATTCCGTTACAGCTACCGGGATTGAGAAACCATATCCCGTGCGCTTCTTCGCAACAGGCGCGGTGGGTGTGGCCGAAAAGGGCTACATCCACCTGTTCTTCTCTGGCAGCCAAAGTGTAGCGAAGCAGACCGGTTTTGACCCCATAGGTATGTCCGTGGCAAAGGAGAAACCGATGCCCCCGAAATTCGGTCAACACCTCTTCCCTGCCTATATTTCCGTAATCACAGTTTCCCCGCACCATCAAAACCGGAAGCTTTGGAAACAACCGGCTCAGTTCTTCCGCATCCCCCATATGATCACCCAGATGAATAACTTGATCCGGGTTTTCCATGCGAACAGCTTCTTCCATATAACGGATGGCGCGATGGGTATCGGAAAAGACCAGTATTTTCAAATCAGTCACCTTTTCTACCGGAGGGCATAAGATAATAACAAGCAAGAGTAGCAACCGAAGGAAGGAGACATGCGCCGTGGAAGGAAACAAACACCCCTCTTCGTTCAGTCAGGCAGACATCCAGAAGCTTCTGCAGTCACAGCAGGGCAAACGGCTGTTACAGCTTCTGCGATCCGATGGAGGCTCCACGATGGGGCAGGCCAGTCAGGCTGCCAAAGCCGGAGATTATGCAAGAGCCATTCAGCTTCTGCAACCTCTGATGAACACCCCGGATTCCAATCAGATTCTCAAGGAGATACAGAAACAATTTGGATGATCTGGGAGAGAAACTCACACAGATCCTTCAGGATCCGGCCAGAATTCAGCAAATCATGGAAGTAGCCTCGTCTATGGGGCTGTCTATGCCCGCAGAAGGCACAGAGATTCCCGATCTGCCTGACCCGGCGACCCTTGCGCAGGTCAGCCAGATGCTCAATCAGGCAGAGGCAAAGGACAAACGACAGGAAACACTGGTACGGGCTCTGCTTCCCTATCTGAAACCCAACCGAAAAGCCCGTTTGGAACGGGCTATGCAATTATCCCATCTGTCCAGACTGGCGGGAGCAGCCTTCCAGAGCGGACAATTCCCCTTTAATTCTTCCCAGGAGGACATCCATCATGTATAACCGATATGTCCCCGGCAGTAACGGACTGTACCAACGACACAGAGTAGCGGATACTCCCGCGCTATGCCCTCCTCAGGAGCCTGTACGGGAGGTAGTGCGGGCAGCATGCCCCGATGAAACAGAACGTGCACAGCAACAGCCCATCGTTCGTCAGTCCGGCTTATTTGGCATGGACTGGGGAGATGTTCTGCTATTGTGCATCGTCCTCTTGCTTTTGGTGGACTCTGAGGAGGAGGATACCCTCCCTATTCTCATCATGGCTGCTGCCCTTGTTCTGCTTCAGTAAAAGGCGCAGTTCCGTCCGGCAGTCGCATTTTGCTCCACAGCTCATCCTGCTCCGGGGAAAGGAGCTCAAAGGACTGCTGGCGAACATGGTAGACCTGATCGCTGTCCTCCATAGCATCCGCCTGATAGAGCAATCCACTGTCCAGGTTTACCCAATAGCGCACCACTGCTGAGGGTGTCTGGCGGGACGCTACATAAATACAGGGAATATTGGACTCATCCAGAAACAGATAACCGGCATCGGTGATCTGTTCCTGCTCAACAGTCAAAAAGCCGTCAAAATCCGGCAGACCAAGCAGGTCTTCCTGCGTCAGGTATTCCGTCAGCAGAATACGGGCAGGCGCAATATTTCCCTCGTACCAGATATAGGCGACCGCTCCGTCTGTGAGCAGGTGTTTGGTATGGTGGGCGTCACGGACCTCAGCATGGAGCAGGTCACCGTTGACCCACAAATGCACCTCTTTGGCCGACTGGTACGGTTGCACGCCAACGGTCACGGTACAGCTTTGGTAATAGGCTTCCGGCCGCTCCAGAGTATGGAGCGCCGTGAGTACGTTTTCCGGCGTGATTTCCAGAAAATCCGTTTTTTCCGTCTGCTCCGGAAGCTCATCGGAGGAATTTTCTTCAGTCCGATCAGGCAGGACGATTCCCTCCTTCATGGCGCTTCCCGTGGTGCTGACAAACACACAGATCAGCAAAACGGCGATCAGCAGACCGGCAATAGAGATACCCCACAGGGTTTTACGGGAAGAAAACTTCTGATTCATGGGGTATCTCCTTTCTGTAAGTTACTGGGCAAAATCCTGAGGCATTTCCTCAGTCAGACCGAAATGATAACGGATCGCCTGCGCGATTCGGGCACAGGCATGGCCGTCACCGTAGGGGTTGACGGCTTTTGCCATCTCCCGGTAAGCCTCAGGAGAGTCCAGAAGCCGGTTGGCTTCGTCCAGAACAGCCTGATATTCCACACCGGCTAACTTGGCTGTACCGGCGGCAATGGCTTCCGGCCGCTCGGTTTCCCGGCGCATGACAAGAACAGGCTTGCCAAGGGCGGGAGCTTCCTCCTGAAGACCGCCGGAATCTGTCATGACCATATAGCAACGGGCAAGCAGATTGTGCATCTCCTGCACATCTACAGGTGCGATCAGATGGATACGCTCCCTATTACCTAAGTATTTCGCGGCACATTCCTGCACCACAGGACTCAGGTGGACAGGATAAACCACTTCCACATCGGGATGCAATTCAACCACCTTTGCAATGGCCTTCATGATCTGCTCCATGGGCTCGCCGTAATTCTCCCGGCGATGGCAGGTGACCACGATGACCCGGCGACCTTTGAAATCCAGATCGTTCAGCTCGGCAGTTGCAAAGGTATAATCATCCTTGACCGTATAGCCCATGGCATCAATGGCCGTATTGCCGGTAATAAAGATCTTGCCGGCAATGGCCTCACGGCGCAGATTATCCGCGTTGGCCTTGGTGGGAGAAAAATGCAGTTCCGCAATATCGCCCACAAGGGTGCGGTTCATCTCCTCCGGGAAGGGGGTGTATTTATCCCATGTACGAAGACCTGCTTCCACGTGACCTACGGGTACTTGATGATAAAACGCCGCCAGAGCTCCGGCAAAGGTGGTGGAAGTATCGCCATGGACCAGAATCATATCGGGACGGCACTGCTCCATGACCTTCTCCATACCCAAAAGGGTCTTTGTGGTAATGGTAGACAGGGTCTGGCGTTTCTCCATGATATTTAGGTCGTAATCGCCCTGCAGGTCAAATATCTCCATAACGGAATCCAGCATCTCCCGATGCTGTCCGGTCAGGCAGCAAATGCTCTCCACATCGGGGTATTTTGCCAGTTCCTTGACCAGAGGCGCCATTTTGATGGCCTCAGGCCGTGTCCCAAAGACGGACATGATCTTAATCTTTTTCATGTTGTTCTTCCTCTGTATGTTGTTCCGGCTCTGCCGGGTGGGTATCCTTCTTAAAGATGATCTGCAGGCCGATAGCGCCTACAATGATCACCGCCCCGATGAGGATAAGGGCACGCAATTCGCCCGATGAGGTGAGCAGGACGGCGGCAAGACCCAAAATCGCCGTGAGCATATAGGAAATGGCTACGGCCTGCTTCTGGTTAAAGCCCATATCGATCAGCCGATGATGCACATGTCCCCGGTCAGCGACCATGGGATTTTGACCCTTGGCGATACGGCGCAGAAATGCGAAGCAAATATCGAAGATCGGCACACCCAAAATCAAAAACGGAACGGCAAAGGAGATAATGGCGTAAAGCTTGAACAGTCCCTGAATGGACAGACACGCCAGAATAAAGCCAAGAAAGGTCGCACCAGTATCTCCCATGAAGATCTTGGCAGGGTTTTTGTTATAGGGAATAAAGCCAACACAAGCGCCGAGCAGTGCCGCCAGAATAAGGGAAACATTGGTCTCTGCCACCATAAGGGCAATGACCAGCAAAGACAGCGTAGATATGGCCGAAACGCCCACAGCCAGACCATCCAGACCGTCGATAAAGTTCACCGCATTGGTAATGGCCACGATCCACAATATGGTCACAGGTGTAGAGAGCCAGCCCAAATTCACATAGGTCATATTGCTGAACACATTGGGGTTGGAAAGGAACTGGATAGAACAGCCATGGAACACCACAACACCGGCCGCCGCGATCTGCACCAGAAATTTAGGCAGTGCCCGCAGGGTCATAATGTCATCCATAACGCCCAAAATCACGATCATCATGGCGCCCAGAAGGATGCCCTGCATCTGCCGGTCAATATCGGCAAACAGCAATACGGCGATCAGGAACGCAAGAAAGATCGCCAGTCCGCCCAGTCTGGGGATAGGCGTCTTATGCATCCGCCGGTTATCCTTGGGTATATCCACCGCACCGACTTTATAGGCTAAATTCTTCACCAGAGGTGTCGCGCAGTAGGACAAAACACCGGCTACCACCAACGCACCCACAAGCTTCACGAGAAATTGCAGCTGATTCATGAGAAATCACCTCATTTGGCAGGGACAAAACCCACTTTCTTATAGACCTTACGGAGGGTCTTATTGGCCAGATACTGTGCCTTTTCTGCGCCCTCCTGGTAGATTTTTTCAAGGTAAGCCTTATCCTGCATCAGGCGGTTGGCCTCATCCTGAATGGGACGGAGCAGTTCCACCACGGCTTCGCCAACAGCGGGCTTAAAGACACCGTAGCCCTTATCGGCAAATTCCGCCTCTGCCTCTGCCAT
>JAZSAW010000002.1:0-4083 GCA_045602105.1 Candidatus Avilachnospira sp. | reverse complement strand
GTCATGAGCACGGGCGGCAAAGGCTTCGTCTACCTTGCTCTTTGCGCTGGCACAGGGGTAAATTTCTTCAAGCTGGGAGATGGTAAAGGGGGCTTCCTGAGGATATTCCCCGGTAAAGGCAGGGTCAAAATAGGGAAGCTCCGGCTGACGCTCCCGGACTTCCTCGATGATCAGACCCATCTGCAAGCCCCAGTCACCCATGTGGATGTCACCGATGACATGGTTGCCGAAATAGCGGTTGATCCGCTTGAGGCTCTCACCGATAATGGCAGAGCGCAGATGGCCTACATGCAGGGGCTTGGCCACATTGGGTCCGCCGTAATCCACGACCATGGTCTTGGCGTCGGGGTCGGCTTCCAGTCCGAAATGTTCGGACTGACCCATATTCTGCACATATTTTCGCAAATGATCGGGAGAAATATTTAAATTCAAAAAGCCGGGATTGACAGCTGAGACCATGCTGAACATGGCGTCACCATCCAGCTTTTCCGCCACAGCAGTGGCGATCTGGATCGGGGCGCATTTATGGGTCTTGGCGACAGGCATTGCGCCGTTGCACTGGAACTGGCAAAGGTCGGGGCGATTGGACACAGTGACCTTGCCGTAGGCAGGGTCATAGCCGGCATCTTCAAAAGCCCGGGATACCCGCTGAGAGATCAGATCGACGAATTTTTCCATGAAAAACATCCTTTTTCTATAATCATTCCGATATATTATACCAAATTACCCGGAACTTGTATAGCCCGATTCTCTCAGAAAAACAGTCGAGTGGTCACAGATGCCATGAAAAAACCCGCAAGGTCAGCAATCAGTGCCGCAGGAACGGCGTAGCGGGTACGCTTGATGTTTGCCGCGCCAAAGTAAACGCTGATGGTGTAAAAGGTGGTCTCCGTACTGCCCAGCATGATGGCTGCGGTACGACCGATCTGAGAATCCACGCCGTAGGTGGACATCAGCTCACTGCCTACCGCTAATGCCGCACTGCCGGATACCGGGCGAATGACCACCAGAGGTACAGTTTCCGGCGGGATGCCCAACAGCTGGCATACCGGGGTAAACAGGGCAGTGAGCCAGTCCATCGCGCCACTGGCTCTGAGCATATGGACAGCAGACAGAAGGATGATCAGTGCCGGGAGGATATGGGCTACGGTCTGCAGTCCGTCCTGCGCGCCACAGACCAACAGGGAATACACATCCCGCTTTCCTGCCAGAGCCACGCAGGATACGGCGACCATCAGCATCGGCACGATCAGGTCTAAAATCAGCGCACCCATGTGGAAAGCACCTTTGCAGCCAGAAGTCCTGCCATGACAGAAAAAATGGAGGTGACCCACACAGCGGGGAGAATATCAAAGGGCGTCCGGCAGCCCAGAGAAGCCCGTACCGCCGAAACCGTAGTGGGGATGAGCTGTATGGATGCGGTATTCATGACCACCAGACGGCAAAGCTCGTCGTTGGCCTGACCGGGTGAAGATAGTGCCATCCGCCGGGCGGCACGGATGCCCATGGGGGTGGCGGCATTGCCCAGTCCCAGCAAATTGGCGGAGAAATTGGCGCAAAGGGCTTCCCGGGCAAGGGAATCTGTCCATGTTTTGGGAAATAGCTTGCCCAGCAAGGGGGAAAAGCGTTTTGCCAGCCATGCTGTCCAGCCGGTCTGCTCCATGACTTTGGCCAGACCGCTCCACAGACAGATGGGCCCTGCCAGCTCAACCGCCAGACGGACGCCCGCTCCTGCACCGGTCATCACTGCCCCGGACAGGTCGGCTGTATATCCGCTGACCACGGCAGACAGCAGGGAGATCAGCAAAAAGAAAGTCCATATCCACGCCATAGAGTCCACTCCTTTGGTTGTCCTGCTATTAACCTATGGACGAGAATAGGCACATAGTACAAGAAAGAAAAAACACGGCATTCGCCGTGTTTTCTCAGAATATTAAAGACTGTCTTCGTAGCCTACCAGAAGACCGCCCAGATCGGCATAGTAGCTGCACAGACCGCCACAGGGGAGTATCTCCACATCACTGCCGGGGAAGCAGTCGAGAATCATGGTACGCAGGGTCTCGGCAGTGGTGAGATTAAAGGTATGGGCGATACGTACCTTGCCTCCGCGGAAGCCGGAGCGCGCCATCTCGCTGAGGATAGCTTCCAGAGCCTTGTGCTCTCCGCGGGGTTTGGCAATGGGCTCAAGCGTGCCCTGACTACTGGCTCTGCCCACCACACGGATACCCAGAACTCCCGCCATTTTCGCAAGGGCTGTACTACATCTGCCATTCTTGGCCAGATTATCCAGAGATTTCAGGGCGAAGAGCAGGTGAGTGTGCTTATGGTACTCCCGAATCTCTCTGCGAATCTCCTCAAAGGACAACTCCTGCAGAACAAGATCCCGGAGCTTCTCGATAATCAGCTGCAGCTCAGGTCCGGCGGACAGAGTGTCCAACACATAGATATGGCGTTTGGAATCGGCACGCTTAAAGTCGCCAGCGGCCTGCAACGCAGCGTTGTAACTGCCGGAGAGCTGACTGGTGATGGTAATGGCGATCACGTTCTCGCTATCGCCAAAGGCATCGAGCCAGTCGGAGATATTGGGGCAGGAGGTCGTGGCGGCGGTATGAGAGGCCTTGATGGAGGCGACCATGTTGGCCACGTCCAGCTCCCGGTCGTCCACATATTCCTGATCGGGAAGAAGAATCTTCAGGGGCACGGAGGTGTAGGGCACATCTGGCAGGGTGTAAATATTGGAAGAAGAATCAGAAACGATCTTGATATTCATAGTTTTTGCTCCAATCGGTTTTTGAAAAACTTGTCATTTAGTATTTTACAACGGATACCAATATCTGTCAAGTACATTCCTGCGGTCATGGGCTCTTGCAGAAAAGCAAGAGGTCTGTTATACTAGGTAAAAACAGGTCGGGAGGGAAGACCATGAAAAAACGCGGGGTAGCTCTGATCCTTCTGGTGGCGCTGATGCTTTCGGTGCTGCCCGGTATCCATGCCGCAACGCCCCTGTGCTTCGTGGCCATGAACGATTCCGTCCCCCTGACCCTGACAGACGGCTCTGCCCCGTATTATAGCGGTGGAAAGCTTTATTTGCCCTATACGGCCTTTAATGCCAGCCCCAATGGTGTAGGCGCGTCCTATAATGCAAAGGAAAGCACCTTTGTCTTGTTTAACAGTGACGAAATGCTGATTTTTGACCTTTCCGGAGGTACATATACGGATATTCGAAAAAAAGAATATTCGGTATCGCTGGCTTACCGTGGCAGTATGCTGTATGTGCCCGCAACTGTGCTATCCCATTTTGGGCTTTCTGCCACGATGCTGACCAGCCGTGCCGGTTATTCCATTATTCGGTTTACCAACGGTGAGCAGGTCTATGACGACGGTATGTTTGTGGCACAGGCGGAAAATCTGATTACTCATGTGGCACAGCAGTATGCCCAAACCGGTAACGGACAGCTTACGGGACAAGGTGTCGGTGGAAACGGAACAGGCGCAGGCGCAGAGGGGACAGGCAATCCGGTGCAGGTCTATCTGGCCTTTGCCGGGGAAGCCGTGTCTGCTGAGACCTTGAGAAAACTGAAGCAGTACGGTGCGAGAGCCAGCTTCTTCTTGACCAAGGATCAGCTTGTGAATCAGCGGGATCTGGTGCGGGAGATCTATGCCGGCGGTCATACAGTAGGTCTGACGGCAGAGCCGGGAGCAGAGCTTTCTGCCAGATACTTGGATGAATGCAATCAGCTTTTGGACGAGATCTTGTTCTGCCGGACGCCTATGGCCCTTGCTTCAGCCAGTTCGGGAATGCAGACGGAGCTTTATTGTGTTTTCCATGAGCCTGCTTATGCCCGGGATATTGCTTCCGTTCTGGCGGAGACTGACCGTTCCTTCCTGTATGTAGTGCGGAAGAACGCTTCGTCTGTGGTTGATTCCTTTTCCCGGGGTGGCGCATCCCTGCTTCAACTGGTGGAAACCTCAGGGGTTTGACCAAATTGGGAAATTTTTTGGAAAAACAGAAAAAAGTGCTTGCAAATCTCTGCCCCTTGTGGTAGTATATTGGGGCGCAACAGCGCTGTATGCGCCGGTAGC
>JAZSAW010000001.1:0-3229 GCA_045602105.1 Candidatus Avilachnospira sp. | reverse complement strand
GCAACATCTCATTTTCCGTGCTGGGCTCGATACCGCCGGTATCGATCAGGGTAAATTCCCGGCCATTCCAGTCACACGTGCCGTAAATACGGTCACGGGTCACGCCGGGGGTATCCTCCACGATGGCCATACGGCGACCGGTCAGCTTATTAAACAGCATGGATTTGCCCACATTGGGGCGTCCTACGATGGCGACTACAGGCTTTGCCATACAGACACCTCCTTATTAACGTCGTTTTTTCGATTCTATTGCACAGCGCGGGAAAAAGCAAGCAGAAAATGTCAATCCCGGCTCTTTTTCCCAAAATCATCAAATAAAAAGAAAAAGAAGAGGACTCTCGCCCTCTTCTCGCTCTTGTATCGCAAATTACTTTGCCTCGACCGCGACGACTTCACGGCCATTGTAGGTGCCGCAAGCCTTGCAGGCTCTGTGGGACAGACGGGGCTCACCGCACTTGGGGCAAGCGACGACACCGGGGATCGCCAGCTTCCAGTGGGAGTTGCGTCTCTTATCACGTCTTGCCTTGGAAACTTTACTCTTGGGAACTGCCATTTTGGAACACCTCCTTGGTTGAAATGCCGCACGGCATATTGTCTACTTGTTCAGTAGCTTCTGCAGGACTGCCAATCTGGGGTCAAGCTCCGGCTTACAATCGCAGGGGCCTTCATTCAGATCAGCACCGCAACGGGCACACAGCCCTTTGCAGTCCTCGCTGCAGAGCAGTTTGCTGTCCATATGCAGGACAACGGCAGTAGTCAGAATTTCGTCCAGATCCGCCTGATCGCCCAGAAGCTCAAAAGTCCACGGATCATCATAATCCTCATTTTCCAGCTTCGGGACCAGAACGGCCTGCAAAGAGATGTTCATCTCCCGCTCAAAGGACTTGGTACAGCGGTCACACCGGCCATGCAGACGCGTCGTGAGCTCGCCTGTCATCACCAGCACACCGGCTGTATTACGGACCTGACCTACGGCATGGACCGGCTCAGATATGGGGCAATCGCCACCAAATTCCATCTGGCTCAGATCAAGGCTTGTTTCAAAGGGAACTACACCACCGGGGCAGTGGATGATTTTCGACAATCCTAACACCATAGTTCTCTCCAGTCCATAATCGTGCATTTGCTATTATATAAGAAGCAATGCCGGATGTCAAATACTTTTTCCGCAAAACCGGCAAATTTTCACAGGTTTTCTGCCTGCAAGTCCGCCTCTTGTCATTTTCGCCGTAATCCAGTATACTATACTGGATTTCTCCCGAAAATGAAAGGGGATTTTTATGAAAGAGTTTTCTGTGGGCAAAAACGATGCCGGGCAGAGATTGGACCGCTTTGTATCCAAGACCGTTCCCCTGCTTCCGGCTTCCCTGCTGCAAAAATACATCCGTCTGAAGCGAATCAAGGTAAACGGCAAGGGCGCACAGCGGGATACCCGACTGAACGCCGGTGATGTTCTTCAGCTTTATATCAACGACGAATTCTTTGAGACCCCCAAGGCGGACAATGCCTATCTGACTGTTTCAGTACCGAAGCTCCATATCGTCTATGAGGACGAAAATATCCTTTTGGTGGACAAGAAGCCCGGTCAGGCTGTCCATCCCCATGACGGTGCAGAGTACGGCAAGACCCTCATTGACCACATCCAGGCCTATCTCTATGCCAAGCGGGAGTGGCGTCCCCGGGAGGAAAACAGTTTCGCCCCTGCCCTGTGTAACCGTATTGACCGCAACACCGGCGGTATCGTCATCGCCGCAAAAAATGCCGAGGCTCTGCGAATCCTCAATCAGAAAATCAAGGACCGGGAGCTGGACAAGCGGTATCTTTGCATCGTCCACGGTACGCCCAAGCCCGCTGAGGGCACACTGAAGGGCTATTTGTTCAAAGACGCCACCAAAAACCGGGTCTATGTCACAAAAGACAGCCAAAAAGGTGCAAAAACCTGCATAACCAATTATAAAACTCTGACAAGCAAGAACGGTCTGAGCTTGGTGGAATGTCAGCTCATCACCGGTCGCACCCACCAGATTCGCGCCCAGATGGCTTTTGCCGGTCACCCTCTGCTGGGAGACGGCAAATACGGCAAACTGGATAAGCGGTATGACCGCACCTATCAGGCTCTTTACTCCTACAAACTGCTCTTTGACTTTCGCACTGACGGCGGTCTGCTCTCCTATCTGGACGGCAAAAGCTTTCAGGTAGAGCAGGTGGACTTTGTGCAGGAATATTTTGGCAAGACATCCCTGTGAAAAAATGGCGAAAAAAGGCTTCTAAGCCATTGACTTTAGCGCGCTAACCATATATATTGGATACAATATCCGAATTGATGAAATGGGGGAGGATACATGGCAAAAGAGTTGATTCGTTTGACGAATCTCACCATGGAATTTGATGGGGAAAAGATCCTCGACAATTTTAATCTCTACATTAACGATCATGAATTTATCACATTGCTGGGACCCAGCGGTTGTGGCAAGACCACTACCCTGCGGATCATCGGCGGCTTTTTGTCGCCTACTTCCGGTGATGTGTTTTTTGACGGCAAGCGCATCAACGATGTGCCTGCCTATAAACGGCAGATCAACACCGTGTTTCAGCGGTATGCCCTGTTCCCCCATCTGGACGTCTACGACAACATCGCCTTTGGTCTTCGCATTGCCAAGCTGTCGGAGGACGAGATCGATGAGCGGGTGCAGGAGATGCTGGACATCGTCAGCCTTCGGGGCTTTGAAAATCGCAAGGTCACTCAGCTCTCCGGCGGTCAGCAGCAGCGGGTGGCAATTGCCCGCGCTCTGGTCAACCGACCCAAGGTTTTGCTTCTGGATGAGCCTCTGGGCGCTCTGGTTCTGCGTCTGCGTAAGGATATGCAGAACGAGCTTAAGCGCATCCAGCAGGAGACCAACATCACCTTTATCTATGTCACCCACGATCAGGAAGAAGCTCTCTCCATGTCTGACACCATCGTGGTCATGGACAAGGGACATATCCAGCAGATCGGCCGTCCTGAGGACATTTACAATGAGCCCAAAAATGCTTTTGTTGCCGACTTTATCGGAGAAAGTAATATTCTCGACGGCGTGATGATCGAGGTCTACTGCGTGGAGTTCTTTGGACGGAAGTTCCAGTGTCTGGACAAGGGCTTTGCCCCCAAGGAGCCGGTCGACGTTGTCATCCGTCCGGAGGACATTGACTTCGTGGAACCTGCCCAGGCTCATCTGATGGGCACCGTCAC